>NZ_JBHUOR010000129.1:0-39819 GCF_042686175.1 Kurthia populi
TGAACTTGCTCTTGCTTCTTCTGCAATGTCTTGCGCTAAATCGGCTTTTGTTTCAGCACGTTGCGCAGTATTACGTAATTGATTGATGTTATCTAACTTTGCATCAAGACTTCCTAGTTTCTCGAAAACCTCTAGCATGACTGTTTTTTCTTCTGCCATGTGACACCTACTTTTCTCCATTTTGACCAAAATAAAAACGCCTACTATTTTTGTGGCGTTGCTAGAATCATATCTACTTCTTCTTGTGTTAAGCGTCCTAATAAAACCATCTTACCAAGATACGCTTCATCGATGCGTTTCATCACCCACATATTTAATAAAAATCCGTACATTATAAGTCACCTCCCATCAATAATAAGTCGAGCAACGTATTTTCTGCGGACGTCACACGCTCGTTTAATACTTCGTTTTCCGATTCTAAATTTTTGTTTTTGTTAGCGATTGTTTCGATGTATTCGCGTACAGTATACTGCGTTTCATCGTATTGCCAACCTGTAAAATCTTCTGTTTCAATACGTTCGATATTGCTACGAACATACACTGTGTCTACATTCAATTCGATTTCTGTTACGTTGGACTGCGTGCCACGTACGTTTTGAAATGTTTTCATTTTATCACCACTTTCATATTAACTTACAAAGCTAGCAGGCGAGCGCCGAAATTCGGATGAGCGCTAGAAACAGAATAAGTCACACCCAAATGGAAAGCACCAGCAGGAGAGGCATTAATCCAAGACCCACCGAAAAACGCAACACACGAAGCATACAGATCACCATAATCGGCATAGTAAGTTGTATTTGAACCCGCTTTAGACTTAATAATAAAACCTGATTCAGTTCCACCTTGGACTTGATCGATATAGCCACTTGTGTCCGCAGTCAAGCCTGATGCAATAGAAGTCGTATAACCACTACCAGTACCATTAAATGATTGGTTATTAATTAGGATTTTGTATGCAGAGTCTGTTGCGATACCGTCAATCCAGTAGAACATGTTTCCGTAAAAGTCTTCAACACCGCAGAACTTCATCTGTTTTTTACCCGTTGTTTCGCCATAGAATAGTCCTTTGTCGTTAAGTTTACCCGTTGTAGTTGCAGCGGAGTTACCATCTACATAACCACGTCCTAAAGCAGTTTGTGAATCTCTATCTTTAAACATTACAATATATAAAACTTGTAACATTAGAAGTTGATAATATGCCATTTGGTCATAACCAGCGCCATTAGCTTGTGCTAACGTGCGGAATGCTCCTATTGTCTTACTACCTGTTGGGGTTTTACCGCTTAATGAACGTAATTTCCCGTTTAACTCATAACCGAGATATGCGCTCACATAGCATTTATCACGAACTTCTGCACCTCGCATATGCGCTAAACATTTGTAACCATCATCGATTTTTGTGTCGCTGTATCGGATATATAGATAATTGCCAAGTGTGTTAAATTTCCAGTAGACGATTGGGAACTCAATCATTACATCACCGCTATTGCCACTCGTAATATCCGCGCTTGTGCCGTCCACGAATTTACTGTAATCGTTAGGATTGAGATAACCAACAACCGCACCATCTTTGGAAAGGCACGGCTTAATCTGATTAAATGGGAATTTATTAGCCCAAGAACCATATTCAAAAGTATCAGTTGCAAAATTCATTCGCGCTGGCGTAAAGTCTGTTGCATCATCAATGTAAGTTAATGCTGTTTCAGGATTTGAGTTTGTTGTATCGATTTTGATGCCATATACTTTAGCGCTCGAACCGCCACTATTGCTAGCGACTTCGTTAATCGCACCGACAATTGTTTTATCATTCGTAACTAATGTGGAAGTATCACCGATCATAGTGTTGACTTCATCTTTCTTAGCATATGGCGTTAGATCAATACCACTCACTTTGTTGTCAGTATAATCTTTAGCTGTTTGTAAATTCGCTTCATTTTCTTGTTTCGTAGCTAATGTAGAAAAATCAATATTACCGACTTTACTATCCGTATAATCATTCGCATTTTGTAATGTAACAGCATCTTTTGCATCAGCATAATCTTTAGCTACTTGTACAGCTGTAGCAGTTTCTTCTTTTGTTGATAGTGCCGATAAATCAATGTTTCCGACTTTACCGTCCACATAATCTTTTGCGGATTGTAATGTGTTTGCATCACCATTAGCGCGTTTAGTCGCTTCGCTGTCGATACGTTTCTTCAAACTTTCATGTGTTACATTTTCTTCATCTGTACGTGCAGCGATTAGTTCAGCGTCAGTGTTACCTTCTGTTAAATGAGTAAATTCTTCTCGAACTTGTTGCGCTATCATAATTGCGTTATCCGCAGTACTTACTGCATTATTAGCTTTAGTATTAGCATCATTTGCCGTGTCATTTGCCGTGCTTGCACTATTGATCGCATTATCAGCTTTAGTATCAGCACTATTGGCTGTAGCTATCGCTTGTTGTGCGACTGTCAGTGCATCATTAGCAGTATTAATAGCTGTATCAGCTTTAGCATTTGCATTGTTAGCACTTGTTACCGCACTACTAGCTGTACTTTTTGCTTCATTGGCGAGCGTAATCGCAGTAGCAGCGTCAGTAGTTGCGATATTAGCTATATCAATTGCGCTATCCGCTTTAGCAATTGCTGCATCGGATTTATTATTAGACTCTTCGGCTACTTGCAATGTGGAAGCCATATCATCAAGCAATTGTTGGATCGTCATAACGACAATTGTTTCGCCGTCGATTTCGTTGTATGACTTTTCAATCGTCAACGTTTCAGCACCTTTGTGTGGTGCGATATGCAATTTACCGTCATGGGTTGTTAAATGCACTTGAATTTGATATTTACCGACCGGCAATACATTAGATAATGTAAAGCTGAATGTATTTGTATCAGTATCTACAGTTGGCGTTTCGCTCGAATACAGTGTGCCACTAGTGCCGATATTTACAACAATTGTTTTAAATTGCGTTAACTCAATAAACTGCTGTTGCTCGTCCACAACTGCTAGTTCAATTTGTGTGGCATTATCTGTGCTTTTTAACGTGTTAATATCATTGATTAATTGTAGCTTCATTCGTTTCACCGTCCTTCACACTAGCTGTAATCGCTTGTTTCAATGAAGCATTTTCAGACTTCAATTGTTCGATTTCATAATCTCGTTCTTCTACAATTGATTTTAGTTCGGCAATAAAAATAGCATCATCTCCTTTAGACGATGCCAATTTACCAATTACTCTTTGCAAACGATTTATTTCTGATTGATATTGTTCTGCTGTCTTTTCTTGCATTACGCTGTTCCCTCCAATTCTTTGATACGCGCGTTCAATTCTTGAATAGCTTTCCAAGCGATCCATACACCTTGCGCAACTAGAACGCCTTCACCTTTTGTATCAACTACTTCTACTGGTGCCTCATCGACGATTAAGCCGACATATGGCAAATCAACCCCTTCTACGTCATCATTGTATTGATAGGCTCTTACAATCCCACTATCAATTAAATTAGTAGCATTTTCAGTGTATAACTCGATATTTTTCTTCAGTTCACGCTTTGATGTTTCGACTAACTTCGCGCATGTCACGTTACCCATGATATTGATATTTCCACTTGTTCCACCAATTTTTATTGTGCCATCTCGTGAATTTAAGTTTGTATCATTTGTATAAAATTGCCCTGCCTTTAAAGTTGCAGCATCAACAGTGCCACATACGAGGTCGTAATATTTCGTTTGATACTTGTCGCAAATATGAACTTTCGCACCATTGGGATTTAGGAAAATATTTGAACCTGTTTCGTAGGTTGATTCTAGAATGATATTGCCACTTGAAGCTAATGCCAAGGAATTAGAAGCTGAACTGTAACCTTGTGCGAAAAATTCAATCACGCCAGATGCATCATTATCACCACTACCGTCCATACGTGTACCAATACCACGACTTGTATAGTAAAGTGCCGGTCTACTCGAAATTGTTGAACCATTTACACCTGTCATTTGTTGCATCTTGATATAGCCAGACATAGCGGTTAATGCATGATACCCGACACGGTAACCACCACGCCAAGTGTTTTCGTAATAACCGTAAGATGTCATTTTCATACCTGTGATTTGCGTGTAGTTGTCACGACCATTTGCATCGGTACCTTTACTAATAATGTTTGGCGAAACGAATGTACCGTCAACTTTGACGTTGCCGTCTAAATAAATTAGTTTACCAGCAATATATACACCTTCTGGACTTGCGTTAATTTGCGATACAATTTTATCTTTTTCGACACGTAAGTTAATACGGTCAGACATTTGCGTAATAACGCTATGTGTACCATTTGTAATACTCGTAACGGTACTTTGTAAGCCTTGTGCAGTCTGTGTCAATGTCGAAATGTTTGTTTCAGCTTTGCCGACACGAGTTGTGATACCGTCCACAGATTGAGCTATGCCGCTGATGCGACCATCGTTTTCTTCGTACCAACCTAATGCTTCGTAACGATTATCAATGATATTTTGTCTCATATCAGCAAAGTATTTATCATCTTGTTTATTACGTGCTTCAACATCAGCTTTTAGTTTCGCAGCTTCTTCATCAATCTGTGCGACTTCATCTAATACTTTTTGGTGCAGATCTTCAATTTTATCATCTATGCCTTGTACTAAATCAGGATCTAACTTCTCGACATCCATTTCTTGCAATACCCATTTCTCGCCATCCCATCGCCATAAGGTCGGCGGCACTGTGGAAGTATTGAGCCATAATTGCCCTTCAACTGGATAAAGTGGTGGTGTAAGGCCGACGTGCATTTCGATATTATTACTAAGCGATGTCTTACCAGTTGCAACGACTTTTTTCATCTACGCACCTCCTACATATTGTCGAATCGCTCTATCCTCGAAACGAGCGCCGAAACGAATCATTTGAATATCATTTTTATCGACACTTACAGCAATAACATCAAAACAGTCCTCGTTAATCGTGCCAAGTTTACGACGTTCTGAATCATCATTATCCCCAGCGCTGTATGAACAGTTAGAAAGGATAGTCGGCGCATTGCCGAATCCGACACGTTTAGCCACGTCCTTGTGTGTGTGCCCCGCAAAGATACCAATTAATTTTCCTTTACCGCGTAAGTCATAGCCTGCTGTAAATTCGTCAACCGGGTGGTCCTTGTTTTTACTCTTCATTGTGGACGATTTGTAAGTACCGCCATCACGCCATGCATTGAGTACGCCGACGATACATTCTTCATTGATTACCGTCCAACTATTATTAGTAAGTACACCACCAAGCGCCATATGGCAAAAGACGACTACGCCCCAATCACTCGGTACAGTTTGCAAGATACGAGTTAGCCACAAGATTTGTTCGTTCTGGAATCCCGCATATTTACGACTTTGATATTTGATTTTCTTTTCGTTATCGAGCAAGTCGTAGCGTATATCCCATGCGTCTAAAACAATGACACGTAGCTTTTTATCGTCCACATCGTAGTAGCAGTAAGAAGCGTTGTCCTCACTAACAAAATCGATTTTCTTTTGTAGATATTCACTTCGTAAAATCGACGCCATTTCTTTTGGCTTGATTAGCGCGTCACCTTTAGCACCATACGAACGAACATCACCTAGCCCGTTATCATCGTGATTGCCTTTTACGAACATTGTTGGCGCATCAGATGTATTCAACGTTTTAACAACTGCTCGTAAATTAGCGAGCGCTAATGCTTTTGACGTTTTACCGTCGATTAAATCACCTACATGCACGACTGCATCACAATCAACTTGATGTGTAATTTCCACAACATTGCGAATGTGTTCTAACGATCGTTCTTTTGCGGCTGCATCTTCCAGTGCATCTGTTGCATAGTGCGTATCTGTAATCGTTGCAATAATCGCATGTGTGCTTTTTAATTTTTCAATTTCAGAAACGACTCTATCCACTTCTGTTTTAAAATATGAAGTTGCAACATAATTGAAAGTATCATCTAAGAAATGACAATAGAAATCACAATTATTCGCATAATCTTCACTAGTTACGGTCACAATCGCGCCTTTTCGGCTGTTAATCGCTTCCCATTCTGTATCACGTTCACCTGTTTTACGATATGTTTTTTCCCATACATATTGTTCTGGTGTGCCAGTCACGCGCACGTTATCTTTATACACGACGGCTTCGAGTACTGCGTCACCAGTTGTTTGCAAAAAACCATTTCGTGCAACGGTGCCGGCACTCGCTCTGATTTCGACACGATAGATAGGTTGTAAACCATTCGCTAAGTTTGTCAGATTACTTTGTAACTTTGCGATTTCATCTGGTGTTACATTCGCAATTTCAACGTATTCACCGAGCACAACCGCGTTTTTACTCACATCAGTAAATGATGTTTGTTTTTCAACGATACGAGCACCAATTGTCATTTCTGGCACCATTTCAAAATCAACAACACGCACATGATCGCCAAGCCACGGCGTTTCTTCTTCTGTGTATCCCGCGGTCTCTTCTAACAGCACTGTGTCAATCGTGTACTCATTTTTCGGTTTGTTACATCTATCTAATTCTTGTTTAGCTTCTGCATATAATGCTGATGGAAATTCGATGTCACTGTATTCAACATATTTCACCAAATACTCACGACCGCCGTTGTATAAGTCGTTTGCAGCACTATCGTAAATCGTATCTTTACCGTTATTCATTTCAGTAAATGTTATGCCGTCTTTACCGCGCGCTTTAATTGCCGTATATAAATCTGCGTCAGAAGATTTACGCGTAGCACCGATAATGTCGCGACGATATTCGAAACGTTTACCACTATCGCCATTTCCACGTTCAGCTACAAGGTCAAAGTATTTACCGATAATTTTGTTCGCACTATTCAATTCAACGTAAGCGTCAATTTCTCCGCGATAATTTTTACAAATATCTTGTATCGCTGCTTGTGCTGTTGTTAATCCGTCAAACTCTTGGTTTTGCAGTTCTCCGAGCCACTCCGCGTTTTTAATTTGCCAACCACTATTTGATAAGCAATGGGCAAATGCATCGCGGAAATTAACAGTTCCTAGTGTGGCACGTGGTACTAGCGTTTTAAGCAGGTCATTCACAAAAGCATTTTCCGCATATGCTCGCTTAACATGTATGCCGTTGTAAATTGTATCTTCCACATCATAAATACGGAACAATCTGTACTTGGCTGTTTCATCACGAAATACTACGTAGTTCCCACGTATGATATGCTGTGCTTCACCATATGTGGACGGTATACTAAATTCATACATATCCGAAAAATCTTCTAATTTTTCCGTCCGAAGATCGTCGTAGAATGGACATGCTTTCGGTGCATCCATACTCAATACCGCCACCGTTTTATAATCATCCGCAGCGTATCGACTAGATGCGTCCGCTGTTAAGATAAATAAATTCATCGTTTTTCTCCTTTCGTAATTTTAAAAATGCAAGTTGAAGAATGTTGTTATATCAACGTTTATAGCGTTATATTCGTTTGGCCAAAACACTTTTGCAAGTTAGCACCAAGTTAATATGCCGTCGGTCTGTAATGCATGGTCCACGTGAAATCTTCAGCAAAAACAATTTCTTCTGATACGCCACCGATTAATTCAGTGAATTGCGAACCAATATGCATAGCATCCATAAATAGTTGGCCATTCTTATAGACACGCCCTGTTTCACAATTAAATACAAGTTCATCTCCTTCATAGATGATGATTTCTGGCGAAGTCGAAATAATTTCTTCTTGTACGATTTGTGTGCGTTCTTCCACAACTAAGTGGCAAAAACTAAGGTAATTATCTTTGTAATCAATGCCATTCTTATCTTCTGTGATTGCACGTTTGCCCGCGTATAGCACAAATCCTGCTAAATCTTTTTTGAATACGTCAGTTGTATCCGTCCACATAGCAGACCAGTTACCGATTTCATTACGTGTTTTTGTATCTAACTTAACAACTGATGCGTAAAATTGATTGCCGACTTTTTCTAAAATAAGATTGCCATAGAAATCTGTGAAATCGTTTGTGCTGTTATTTTCATTTATCGTTTCTTTGAGCGTCACGTACGTATAAGTGACTTTACCTTTGCTATCCGTCTTTTTGACTTTTTGCTTTTTGTTGAGCGCAACAGTTTTACTGTTTTTAACAGTTGGTTTGAATTGCCCTACCGTTTTATACGTGCCATCTGACTTCATGATTTGGATATTAATTTCTTGCTCTGAACCTTCACCATTGTCTTTGATTCCTAATTTCCCGATGACGTTAGATGCGCTATCCAAAAGATAAAGTTCAATCTTGCCTTCTGCACGTTTGTAACGGTTCATCGCTTGTATGCGGAATGTTACTTTAAAATTAGCTAATTGTTTTGTGAGCATACGTTTGAGTGCTGGGCCATACCATTCGCTCGCTTTACCCTCATTGGTTCCATAGTCTTTTACGTTGATGTCATCACTCGCTTGTTGGAAGTATGAACCTTTGCCGACTGTGCCGTTCGCGACTTGTTTGAAAGTATCAGGTGATTGACGTTGCCATAGGCTCATGTTTTGCGCTGTATCTGTTAATACAGGACTATATAATGTTGTTGCAATTTCGCCTGTTTCGACGTTAACCTTACCGCCAATGTATAAAAATTGGTCAGTCGTGGATAAGCCACACCATGTCGTATCACGTTTAGCAATAGCGCTAAAAATCGGATACGTTTTTTGTTGACCAAGTGGTGTAAAACGATGAACGTTTGATAAAATGTTTGTATCAATTTGACGGCCGTATTTGTAAGGGACGCTGCATGTGAATGTGAGTGTAGTTGTAACTTCGTAAATGGCACCAGTCGATTCAAAGTCAGTCCGTCCGGCAAAATGCACGTAATACGTCCACAACGGATCTTCATCAAAAACTAACGGAAATTCCGCTGCTTCATCTTTAATGAATAGATTGTCGATATACAACTTCCTGTCATTCAGTTCTTCTTGTGATTTGCATAGTAATGCAATTTTCGCTGTAATTGTTCGACTACCAATATCGTTACCGAAAAATAATTCCCCAATTTTGCCGGGAACGTTTTGCATACTTTCCGTAATTTTTGGTTGCGAGATAATAGGTCTATCAATCAAACGTACGCCTACCGACTCCATCGATACGCCGTCATAGTTAAAACTGTTTACCATTAGCTAGTCACTCCTTTCACACGCGCTGTTCTGCGCTCGTCAATTTTATTTACTTTATTTACTGTTTTAGCAATTTCTCGACCGTCCACAACGATGGCTATGTCTTTTGTAACGATTTGTGCTAGTAACGCAACTTGTTGATTTAATAAGTTGATTTGTTCAGCCATCATGCTAATAACTTTGCTATTGCCTGTTTGCATCGCTGTGGACGAATTATCATTATCATCTACACCTAGATAATTTTTAGCTTTATTGAGTAATTGCAATGCGCGGCCGCGTTTCGCCTTATCTAACGGTATGATAAGTTCAGGTTTATTACCTTCTGCGATTTCCGCAATTTGATGTCGCGTTATCAAACCACCGTCAGCATAGCCCCCTTTACGGCCCCACCCACCAATTAAAGAACCGTAACGTTTTTTAGTGTAGTTAATTGACGCAACGATGTTAGCCAACGGATTGTAAATATCACTTGAAAGTGATTTGTCTCGATACGTTGCGAATGTCGGGTCAATAACTTGCATCAGACCTTTACTTGGCGTACCTTTTTTAGCATTTTTATCCCATAAATTTATTGATCGTGCATTACCTGTCGATTCTTGATTCATCCGGCGTAACAGTGCGTTTAAATTAGCTTCGCTATAATCGCCAGTATGTTTTAGTGCTTGCGCCGCAACAGCTCGCCATTGCTGTACACCTGCTGCACTGCCCCCTACATTTGTAGGTGGTATAAAGTCAGCGTGTACATGGTCTGTATGCGGGTTTCGTCCTGGTGATGTCATATATGGTTTCCAACCACCACCACTTTTTGAGTATTTACGATTGTAAATTGTATATTGAGATAAAGGATGCTTTTTAACGTAGTCAGCAATTTTCTGCATTTCAGATGGCGCCGCAAAAATATCAACTGCACGACCATACGCGTGCATAGATTTACTACTACCACCAACAATATTACGGTCACTAAAACCTCCAAATGAACTTACGTTAAATTTAGACTGAATGTCCTTTAAGATGTTGTCGACATAAGCCATCAATCCAGAACGTCCACCACCGGCGCCAACTTTCATCGGGTCCTTCTCGAGCGTGCCATCCCAATCATAATAACCACCTAAATTGTCAGCGATACCTTTTAAAAAATCTTGAGCCATATTTTTAAGATATTTATATGGTGTAGTACCAATTAAAGTTTTATCAATCGCACTACCAACATTCTGGCTAACACCAAAGGCAGATGTCATTTTATCAAATAATTTATTACCTGAATCCGTGGCCCATTCGAATGCATCTACAGCTTTACCTTTTAGATACGCAGTACCATCTTTAATGCTTGCTGTGACTTTCCCAAACCAACTGTCGTCACCTGTACCTTTTGCATATGCTGGGAAACCGTATGAACGCATTGTTGCTTCTGTCTTATCATGTGGAAGAACGGCAGTACCACGTGGTAAATCTAATAATTGTGGTCCTCCTGAACCAAGCATCGTCATACCAACACCGGGAATATGAGCTAACTCTCTACCTTCTTCACCAACAAGCGCAGTACCGCCACGATGTCGGCCGTTATAAGTTCCTTTCGCATACGCTGCAGGTGCCTGTATGTTTGTATCAATTTTAGGAATTGATGGATTACTAGTATCGTTACCAAACAATTTTTTGAACCAATTAACGGCTTTATCAAGAGAACCTGTTAATTTTGACCATACTGAAGCAATACCGCTCGCTTGTTTTTCTGATTCCTTAACAGACTTTTTACGTTCATCTTTGGCCGCAGAAACAACTTTATCCCGTTCTTTTTGAGCATGATTTGTAACTTGTTCTTTTTGATCTTTTGCTTTCGCAATTTTGTCTTTACGCTTAGTTTCAGCTTGTTTAATCGTTTCTTCTTTTTCTTTTTTCGCTGAGTTTACAATTTTTTCGTATTCTTTTTTTGTGATTGTACCAAGTGTCTCATACTGAATTTTTGCTTGTTCAACTTTCTTTCGATACTTACTTTTCGCTGATGCTATAACATCTGCTTCTTCTTTTTTCGCTTTGGAAACAACTGCTTTGTACTGTTTGTTTGCGTTAGTAATGACTTGATTCAACTCTTGAGTACGCACGCTATTACGTTGATTCTTTTGTGCTCGTAAAATGGTTGTAGCTTCTTTTTCAGACTTAGATGCAGAACGAACTTTCGCATTATTCATTTGATTTGTTAGTTTTTCAATTTCAGCTTTTTCTTGTGCTGTTAATGCTCTTTTACTGTTTTTTGCTTTTAAAATGATGTTTTTGATACGTTCATTTGCATTGTTAATTTTACTGCGCTCTGAGGCGTGTTTTTTATCAAGTTCAGCTAGTGCCTGTTGTCGTTCTTGCACAGATAATTTTTTATTACTGTTTAAAGCAGATACAGCTAGATCTCGTTCTTTTTTTTGCTTCATTTGCAATGATGCGATACTACTGTTCGCCATTTTGTTGTAATTTGTTGTCATTACCGTTGCAATGCCCGTTGTAATTGTACGATTAGACGCATAAATGCTATCCAATTTACGTTGCGATTGCGAACGTAATTTTTCAAATGCATTCAGCGCTTCTTGTGTACCTTTTGACACGCCTTTCACATCAAGATTGAGCTTTGCCCCTTTTTCAATTTGTGCATTCACTTTATTTTCATTTTTGTTTTTGTCATAACTATTACCGATTTTTTTACCAATTGCATCACCTGCAACTGAGCCAATAATACCTCCGGCAATGCCACCAATAGCTGTACCGAGACCAGGAACAATTGAACCAAGGGCAGCACCTAATGTTGCTCCTGCAGCCCCACCACCGGTAGAACCAACTGCTCCACCGACAGCAGCGCCCTTATTGCTACCTTCTGTTTTAAATGCATCGTAAATACTCCAACCGCCAAGCGCTAGACCGGCAATACCACCGACTTTCGCGATTTTTGATAATTTTCCAATTTTCGTTTTACCAGAACCTCCGCTGTTACCATCAGTATTATCCTGATTTCTATTGTTGTCATTATCACTATTGTTGCGGTTATTGTTACGAGTATCATTTCCGTTATTTCTGTTGTTTTGATTATTATCAGAATCTCTATTACCATTATTTCGATTGTTTGGGTTGTTATTACCATTCCGATTACCACCCGAACCACTGTTTCCGCCAGTGCTACCACCATTTCTGTTACGTGCATTTGCATTAGCAGCTTGTGCTTTTGTATTGGCGATTAAAGCCAATGTTTCTGCATCTAAAGTTAGCGTATTACGCCCTACTTTTTTAGTTAAAGCCCCTGCGATATTTAAAATTGGCGCTATCGCTTTTGCTAATAAACCAAATGCAATAACACCGGCACCAATCGCTAATGTGGTTTTCTTGGCGCCTACACTCATGCCATCTAATGTATCACCAATAAATTCAGCGCTTTCTTCAACTGCTGGTAAAGCGATATTGGCCAAATCTAGCATTGTATCGCCTAGTGGTTGTAATGCAGCACCTGTCTCACGAAGTGTTTTCTTAAATTTATAGCTAAATGTATCTTCTAAATTATCAGCTACATTAGATGCTGTACCGTCCACATCTTTAAATGAATCATTGACGTTACCTAACGCATATACTGCATCACTTTCAAGGTCTTCGAATTTTGTGCCGTAAAGACCTACTCCGATTTGGTTTGCTAGAACCTGATCATCCATAGAACCTAATTCTTTTAAGACCGCATTGCTAACGTCTTTAACTGTGCCTTTGCCATTCTGAAAATCTTTCCAAATAGCTTGTGTAGACTTTGATAATAGCGCCATTGCATCTGACGTACCTTTAGAGCCATCTTTTACACGGATTTGAAATTCTTTCATGATGTCATTTACATAATCGAGGTTATAAACACCTTCTTCCACACCGGCATTTAGGGTACTGAACATTTCTGACGCACTATAGCCCATTTTTGACCATAGCGGTGCGTACTCACTCACATTGTCGAATAGCTCATTACTGAAGTTAAGACCCTTTTGTCCGCCTTTTGCTAATAAGTCCATTGCTTCATCAGCGGATATACCAAAATTTTTCATGATATTGTAGCTAGATCGTGTTACTTCGTTTACATCAGCATCCCAAGTTTGGCCCATCGCAAGCGCATTGCGCGTTACTTTTTCAAGCTCACCATCATCAAGACCGCGAATGTTTTGTTTTACTTGTATAATCGCATTTGATACTTCGCCCATATCTTCACCGAATCCACTTGACCAAACATTTTGCATCGTTTCGGCAGTTTGTTCAGCTTGCTTCTCTGTAAGACCAAGAGAATTTTGGATATTAGCAGTTGCTGTGTCCATATCAAATGCGGCTTTTCCTGCTGCTGCACCAATTCCTGCGATTGCAGGCGTTAGCGTTGTATTGATACGATTACCCAGTGCATCAACTTTTGTTGATGTATCTTGCATACCTTGTCCAAATTTAATGATTTTACTTTCAGACTCAGCTGTTTCACGTGCTAATTTTTCAATTCTATCACCGGTACGCTGTAGTTGTTGTTGCCATGCAGCTTGTTGGCGTACCGAGTTACTAATCTGTACAGATAATTTTTGAACTTGCTCCGATTCGGCGCCATATGTTTCGATAGCTGCTCGGTGTTGGCGTTGTAATTCCTCTATTTTCCGGTCGTTTGTGTCCATAATGCGATTTAATCCATCAACTTTAGCTTCAAGTGCCCCGTATTCATCACCTGCAGCTTCAAGCGTAGAGATATTCGCCTTCATACTGTTTGTTGCAACTTTTAATTCGCTGGTAATGCCTTTAAGCGAGTTATTAAAATTTGCCGAATCCATTCCGACTTCGATTACTAGCTCACCGATTGGACGTCTACTTGCCATACTATTTCACCGCCTTTTAAATTGAGTTATAGAAGTTTTCTAATTCTTCTGGTGTCATTACATGTTCTTTTTCCGTAATTTCTTTTTCTTTAAAGAATAGTTCTAGTGCATATTCAATATCCAATCCGTCAATTTCATGGATTTTATATCCGCGTTTTTCAAGGACTAAATATATTGCATCTAAATTTTCACGCATTTCAGCGTAACTTGTTATTCCTCCAATGTCTCCGTCACTGTTAAGTTCTTTGTCTTTTTTTTAATGACACCACCAACAAGCAAATTTTGATTTAATGTAACGATGGCTTCTGTAAAAGTGTCATATCCCATCGCTGGATAATTCAGTACATTTTGCAATGTATCAGTCGTAACTCGCTCATCATTAAAAGCATCAGCTAAATTTGCAACAACTAATTCCTGTTGTTCGGAAGGCGATAATTCACCTAATTCTGTTCGCTCTGCGAGTGCTAACGCTTTACGATTGCTAATGCCTTTTACATAAGGTTGAGTAATCTCCGTTTCTTTACCATCTAAATCTAAAATAATTTTTAACATATAAAAATTCCTCCTCTAGGTTAAATACAAAAAAAGAGCGCTATGCGCTCTTTTTTTATGTGTTAGTCAATTTTAAATGATGTACCAATCACCGCAGTTCCGATGTCTGCGGGTTCATTAGGGTGTAACTGGGTCTTTTACTTCGCCTGGGAACATGTATTCACGATATTTAGCATAAGTGAAATCTGTATCGGCTGTTCGGCCTTTTGCAAACGCCACGTCATCTAAACCACGGTCAACACCTTCGCCACTTAATGTATCAGTATTCACTTCTGGTCCTTTATCTTCTGTTGTCGCGAGTTCAGCACCGTCTGGCATGCCGAATTTCGCTTTTGTTAGGCCCATGTAAATATCATCGCCTTTAAGTCCCTTCGTTTTACCAAATACCGCCACATATGGTGGTGTTGTATGTTTACCGACTTTCACGATACCATTTTCATCTTTTTCAGCACCACTGATTGCTTCTTCCAGTTCTGGAGGTAAGTCTGCAATACCAATTTCTACTTTTGGAGATGATGTACCTGATGAAGCGATATGGAATGGACCATCCGATGCGTAAACTACGTTATTTTGCGGAGATAATCCACTGAATTTCATGTTAATCGCACCGCCTTTTTTAGCGTTTACGACGAACGTTTCTGTTACTTGTTCATTATCATCTAAGACTGCGAAATGAACCTCTTGGAATCCGATTGTTGCCATATTATTATGACCTCCTTATTATTTGAAAAATGTTTTTGTATATCGCCTTGAAATCATATATAAATCAATTTCCGGATCTTTGGCGACTGGCATACGAGCATATAAAAACCATCCGTCATCACTCATGGTTTTATCCAAAGCAATAATGAATGGTTCAATATCTCTTATACTTTTCGTCCACACGTTGATTGCTACTTGATGTGTTTCATCTAAATTACTATCTGACGCATATAGCTGCGGTGCATCGTTAATTGTGTTTATCCTAATCAACGGGGCCTTTTCGACTTTACGATACTCCGTTGGTATATCGATTAGATAAATCGCTGTGGTATCGATTAAATCAGTAATCAAGGCGCTATTTTCAAGCGTCTCGTTAACAATTTGCTCTGGTATCAAAGCCCAAACCCCCTTTTGATTTCATCTTCCACAATCACAATGAACTCACTTCGTGTTTCATGAGTCGTGCGCTCCATGAAATTTTGTGGACGTTGATTAATCGTGCCACTTTCAACAAAGTGAGCACGCCAATATGTTTTTTGTCCAAATCCAATTTGTACACGGCCAAATTGGTCTACGTTACCCACTACAATGTCATCTTTAAGGTGAGGATAGTTGCCTACATTTCCATTTTGTCTATCAATTTGACGTTGAGCACGCCATTTACCATCACGTTTACCATCATAAAATGGTGTATTTTGACGTAATTTAGTTGCCACAACTTGCGCTCCCTTATCAACTGAACGTTTTAAAACTTTACGACTCTGCCCGGCTAATCTCCTTAATTCTCTATCGACACTATCTGTGTTTATACTAGCCATCACTTCACCAACTTCGCAGTGATTCTCACATCGTGTTCCGTCGGACGATAATCAATATCTAAGATTTCATAACGTTCATTGTCAAAAATAATTTTATGTGACGGATCTACACGCCTGCGATGGTGTTCATCAATGTTAAAAAACACTGTATTTTCATAAATTGTGCCGATTGTGGATGTCTTAGTAGCTAAACTCTGTGAAAAAAACTCACTCCAACAATCAAAAATGGATATGTCAGTCGGTACTCTATCACCATATTCATCTTTTTTTAACTCTACTTTGACGAATTGTATCGGCTTATTTTTACGATTGACTGGTGCTCGTTTACCCAACGCTCTCACCACCTATTGAGTAATCTTTCAATTTTAAAATGACATCTTGAATGCCGTATGTTAAAGGCTTTGACAAAATGTCATTCATGTCATCCACACCCGTTCGATTGTTGTACCAGTGTGATACAAGCATGAGCACACCCCGTTGATAGGTTCCGTATTCCTTTTCTTCCATTTCAGGAATACGACATCCTGAAGTAATAAGGTGGCTATCTGCGGATGTAAGAAGAAACTCAATTAATTCATCTTCTATATCCCAATCGATTCGTAACCAATGTTTCGCTAAACTAAGCGCTACCATAATGCCTCACCACCATTCTACTTCTTATGAAGGCGTTGTGATGGTAATTGCGACAACGGAGTCATCTGATAAAGTGGCACTTCCGCCGGTTACTTTTCCATCAACATCTGTTGTCAGTGCAATTGCTTTTACACTTTTCCCATCGCTACCTGCAGCTCCTTTTGCACCTGTAGCGCCAGTATCGCCTTTCGGTCCAGTAGAACCTGTGTCTCCTTTTGGACCAGCAACACCAGTATCGCCTTTTACACCTTGCGGACCTTGTACGCCTTCAATTAAGTCGGCAAAATCTTGCTGTGTAGGAACAGCTCCTGTTACAAAAATTGCTTTTAATTCTTCTTTTGTTTTAACCATCGTCGAACATCCTCCTTATTTAATCAATCTGAAACGTTTCACCAATTGCGGCTTCCCCAATGGAAACCGCCTCATTAGGGAGTAGCTGTTACTTCCACAATACGGAAGGCTGATGCTAGTTTAATTTGATGGTCCATCCATGCTGTTACCACAAATTGATGCATACCTGTTTTGACATTTTTATCTGTGTCATATAAAGCATTTAAATCATAGTTGAAGTGTGAAAAATCAAAGTCACCTACCACTGGTTTAACGGCAGCATCTGTAAAAATAACTGGTTTTCCAATGATTTGTTCTGGTGGTGCTGCATATAACGTTGTTGAACCATTCGCCAATGTTTTTAAGATTTTCAGGTAATCTGCATAGCGCATATATACTTCCGCATTTTCACGGTAGTCCTCATGCAAATCAGCAATTGCGCCTGTAATCGCTTCGAATAAATCGGCACCTTCTACTACTTTGAGCGCCGGTTGTTGTGCTGTACCTGTACGGTAGAATGACATATGCTCTTCGCCTGCTTTTGGTGTTGTGGCAAAAGCAACTTTACGTTCTTTTACAGCAACACCTGACTCCAAAGCACCATCAACATGGGTTACTAAATCGGCATCTGAGCCATTTAAAACTGTTTCAGATACTTCGGCAATAATTTTAACTTTATGACGTCCAAAAGCGACACTATCACCCGTTAAAGCAAGCTCTTTCGCTGTTTCACCATCTTCGATAAAATCATCATCATCTAATGTATAGGTTAATTTAGGAATTTCTAAGTTTGTAATTTGTGTGAAAGTTGAATGGCCACGTAAAGGGTTTTTCCCTTTTGGTTCTGTAATGATTTGTGTTGAAACGGTCTTTGGTAAGAATTTGTTACCACCTGTTGTATCATCTCCAAGCAATGCCATTGCTTCTGTTGATACCGTTTGCTTTCGAATCGTCGCACGGTATAATTCGGCTTTCGCTCCAGTTACAGCTGCTTTCGGATCGTTAGATTGCGTTGTTTTCTTTTGTGCAAATTTTGCTGCTTGTGCCTTTTCTTGTTGATCATGTTGCTCTTTCAAGACATCATAACGTGCTTGTAAATCAGCTTTTGCCTGTTGTGCAGCTTGAATATCTGTAATTGATGCAGATGGATCCATTGCTTTCGCTGATAAGTCCTCTTCGTTTTTAGCTAGTTGTTGACCAATTGTTGCCATAGCCTGCTTTAATTCATAAAGCGTCTTGGCACCAAAAAATTGTAGGTTTAAATTTAATAATAATTTTGTCATGTTAACATGACCTCCTTCTAATAATTTTGCATTTTTAAATAGGCTAAATTCGCTTGTGACGTTTCATAAATACGCTGTCGCTCTTCAGCTGTTAACGTTGGATTGGTTGGCTCGTGCACAATCGCTTGTGGAACATTCTTAAAATGTTTTGTTTGTTCTTTAGTTAAAGAGGCTGCCATTTCATTTGCACCTTCTACTACATCGCAAAGCCCTAAATCAAATGCATATTGTGCCGAAATCCATGTTTCTTCGTCCATCAAACGTCGAATTTCCTCTTCTGGTGTTTTCTCGCCTATCTTTGCCATATAGGTCTCCACTTGCATCTCATTAATGCGGTCTAAATCATCTGCATACTTTCGAAGTTCTTTCGCATTACCAAACAATCCACCCATTGCATTGTGAATCATTAACATCGCATTTGAGGGCATTCTAACTTCATCACAGCTTGCAATAATGTTGCTAGCTATTGACGCTGCTAATGCTTCTACATGACCAATTACACGCGCTTTATGTCGTTTTAGCATATTTGCAATGGTAATTCCCTCAAAAACACTGCCACCTGGGCTATTTACATAAAGATGAATAGTGGAGACATCTCCAACAGCATCTAATTTCTCTTTAAATAAAACAGAGGACATTTCACCAAATTCTTCATAAGCCCATGAAGTAATTTCACCCAAAATAAAAACATCAGCTGATGAACCATCTGCTGATGCTTGTATAGTAAAAAATGGTTTATCTTTTTTCACTTCTTCACCTCCTTTCAATCATCATTTATTACAATTTATTTATAAGTGCTTTAATTTCATCTACTGTTTTCTCTGCCGGTGAGCCTTTTCGTTCTTCCATTGACATATCTAGTGGATATAAATCACCGCTAATCAACAATTTATTGGCCATTTCGGTTGGTTCAGGTGGCATATCTTCCAACATTCGAATCTCATTCGGTTTAAAGACCCCACATCGAATCATGGATTGATAAAAGTTTGTACGTGTGGCTGTATCACCTCTTAAAAGAGAACCTACATTAAACTTGAAGTAATGCCCACTATTTTTATCCTCTATACTTAATAATTTCTTATTAAATTCCTGCTCATATTGACGAACAGTGGGGGTAATACTCATTTGCACAAATTGAATCATCATTTGTTCATTATTACTGAACCCTCCACTGGCTTCATTTAGAAAAGCTACTGGAACATTGAAAACATTTGCTACACGGTCTCGTGTGATTTTTTCATTATTAATTGTATCGGCAGAGATATACGTTTTCGCAATTGGCTTTACATCCACCCCGGGTTCATTGAATAAAACGCCCCCATTTTCTGCGTAAAATTGCTTAAAATTAGTTACAACTTCATTTCTTTTCTTTTCATCAACGTTCGCAGCATACGATAAAATAAATGAATCTAATTTTTCCATTTCATTTAACGCGAATTCTTGAACAGATTTATCAAACTGCAATGTGTTTTTCAACACATCTAACGGACTGATTCCTTTTAAATGATTAACACTTGAAATGTGTTTTACATGAATCATATCAAGATGATGTGCGTAATAAATGCCACTTATTCCTCGAATTTCATACCAAAGCTCGCCTGTTTCGTTATCAATAAGGGGTTCAACTGCTAATGAATCCAATGGGTGCATGGCTTTTGGAATGCCGTATATATCACGCTCGATAATGGCATATGCATTTCCCGTTTCATTTCGACTTACTTCCATCGTGCGAATAAAGTCGAAAGATGTCATGTGTTGATTGGGTTCATGCATCACCATATTTGAAACTTGGCCATAATATACACTGTATTCCTTATATTGTTTGAGTGGCATAGAAGCCAATGTATTAGAGAGTCGAGTAATAATACTAAAGATATTTTCGTTTGTGGCTAAATTTGAGTTATTAATTCCCCAAAATTTACGTCCCATCCAATTTGTAAAATTAAATGTTTGCCCCTTCCATGCAGTTGTTGCAGCTGAAAAAGATGCCCGTACCTTTTGATACCATTTCATTTGGTTCCCTCCTTTCTAACGCATACTGATAAATCCAACGTTATTACTACTTGAAACAACAGAAACAAATCGTGCTTGAACGAAAGCATTTAGAACAGCTGCAATCGGATCAATTCGTTCAATTGACTTCTTCTTACTTAATTTTATATTTTCATTTGCATCAATATCTTCAATCGCATTCCCTACAGCCCAGCTCAATACCTTATCTCCCAGATGTGTAATACGTTGTTTATACACTTCTTCACGAAACTCTTTTGTAGGTTCACTTAAAGTAGGAAAGCCTTGTCTAATTTCGACGATTGTATAACCATAATTATTTTGCATACTTTGCACAAACTGTGTTGCTTCATAGGGGTCATAGCACAACATAATTGGCTTTAAATTATATTTTTCGACGAAATCAAGTATCCATTTTTCCACAAATGTATAATCAACAACTGCACCTGGCGTGGTTTCTAACCAACCTTCTTTAATCCATAAATCATATGGCACCTTATCGCTATTCTTTCTGGCAGCTAAACTTTCTTCTGGCATGAAGGAATGTTGTTGGACATGATAGCCATTTTCGTAAGGGAAAATAAAACCAGCAGAAGTTAAATCGATTTTCTTTGATAAATCAATGCCAATGTATACGTCCCTTCCAGTGATGTCGAAAGCATCAATCTTACATTCTCGCCACTTTTTAGCGGACATATAGCCATCAATTTTCATGTCGACCCAAATATTCATATTCTTTGTAAGAAAACCTCGCATCTTTTCAGGTACATCTAAAGCTACCTTTAAACCAGAACGCAAGGATTCAAGTCCTTCTGGATAAGTGGCCACAATTGGATTTGCTTTAATCCAGTTCGATTCATCTTTTATATCATCACCTTCGTCTAACTCACAAATGACAATAAAATAGTCATCATTTTCAACATCATCATCGGGATCTAAAATTCGACTGACATATTGATATTCAACGAAACATGGACTTGCTAAATCGAAACCTGCAGTTGTAATCACAACCATTAGCGGTTCTTTACGAGCCACCATCCCACTTTCTAACACATCATAAATCTCACTTGTTTTATGTGCATGATATTCATCGACAATTCCAACCGATGGGTTTTTACCATCCCCTGTTTTTCTCGTTTCACGACTCAAAGGAACAATCACTGAACTATTTTTAGCAATTTTAATTTGCCCATAAGATTCTTTCCATCGACCATGTAGCAATTCACTCGACATAATCCCATCACGTACAGCAGTGTATACCTCATCTGATTGTTCTTTTTGCCAACCAGCAATATAAGCTCGTTGCTTTTCATCTCCTAAAAAAGTGATGTATGAAGCCATAATCGCTAAGAATTGAGATTTTGCATTCTTACGAGCTAACTGGATGTATACCTTTCGAAACTTTCTGGCGTTATTTGATTTCTTTTTAAAGCCAAATATATTGGCTGCAATAAATAACTGAAAAGGAACAAGATCTACTTTTTGCCCTGCTAAAACACCTTCTACGTGTTCAAATTCTTGTGCCCAATAAAAAAAGTCCTCTACCTCTCTTTCATCAAAGTAATAGGGACTATTGGGATTGGTACGAATTTCTTCTAAATCGTTTAAAAAACGTTTAACGGCCCATTTGAGTTTTTGTGAAGCCTTTATTTCCCCACTTAAAATTGCTTCGCAGTAAGCTAAAACAAGCTCAAAACATGCATTTTCTCCACTCATAATCGACTAGAAAAGCGTTTTTCAGCTGCAGTTTTTTCAGTTTCTGGTGGGGGTGGAATCACTAATTTCAAACGAGATGTAATATTTAATCCAAGGTCAGACGCATAGGCTCTACATTCATCAGATAACTGTTTTCGGGTACGATTTAGTTTCGTAAATTCTTCTAAATCACGAATTGGATTTAACTTACGAATGACAGGGCCAAGTTTTTGCCAGTTCGTTCTAGCTTCAATGTAAAAGCCCAGTGTATCAATATCTAAGTTGCTAAAGATACCTAATTTCATTAATTCTTCAGCCAGTTCATCAAACTCTTCTTTTTGTTTTTTTAACAAATAAGATGGGGGATGAATCTTGTCTGTATTACCTCGCATTTTCTCTTCATGAGCTGCACGTTTTTCTGCCTCTGCTTTGGTAATATGATTTGAGACCCCTTTTCCTAAAATCACCGTTAAGGGTTGTTTGTTTCGTCCAGCCATTTTATCACCACCTAAAATTTTTTCAAAAACGGATTTTTTCGAAATGTTGATGGAACACCGTTGTATATAATTTTTTAAAAATAATTTAAAAAGTAGGGGGGCTACTCTTTAGCAGTCTTTTTATTATGACAAGACTGACATAAATATTGCAGATTATCTAAATCGAATCGTTTGCTCCAATCTTGACGAACGGGAATGATATGATCCACTACTCGACCAAGTACAATTTTTCCGTCAGCTAAACATTGCACACATAATCCATTTGAATGAGCGATTGCAAGTTGCCTGGTCTTACGCCATGCATTGCTGTTATAAAATGATACATGCTCTTTATTACGATGCTTATCATAATAACGGTTATTATCACGTTGTGCATGGGTATGTTGTTCACAATATTTTGTTTGTGTCACATTCCCACAACCAAATACATTGCATGGTTTAAATGGTTTACTATTCATCTTTGAAGCACTCCTTGCATATGATTCGAAAGATTGTATCTCCTGCTCGAAGTACTTCAACGTTTGAACTCCCACATACTTCACAGATATGTGTAGCAACCTTTTGTTCAGGACCTTGTTCCATTATTACAATTGTAGTCGCTTCACATCGTTTGCATTCTCCAATGTATCGTTTGGGTACTTCTTCTATGTCTGCCACTTTAATTTCAATTGTGTGGCCACATACTGCACAATGTAAATCTTCCACGTTACTCACTACCTTCTGCTTTGATTAATGGTTCATCATCGCACATTAAATCATTGTATAAGTAATCAACTAATGACTGGAATGATGATTCTAATTCTTCTTTACTTACATTTGATGTAGCGTTATCAATTGATAGTAAGACCTTTAAGCATTGTTCTTTAGTTAAGTATTTTAGTTTTGTTTCATCATCGTCTGCTGCTGTTATAATCGTTGATACAAGTAAAATTAACATTTGATGTTTCTGTACCTTTGACAATTCCATGTCTTTCACACCCTTTATACATTTATCTATAATTCTATATTTCTATTTGTACATTAATGTCTAAATGTATCAATTGATATTTATTACAAATGATACTTCTTTCAAATGTAATAAGTATCATTAATCTTAATAATCCCAATCCATTGCAACATCTACCCAATAGAACATCTGCCACTAACGCCTGGCATCGCGAGATTATAGATCACCATTTCCCTTCTACTCATATCGAGTTAAATAACTTTTTTGATTAGATGCTTAGGTTTTCTACAGATCACTTGACTGTGTAATACCTTTCTCGAAAAATCCAGTTTGATTGGATATTTCTTTTTCGGTTGCTCATTACAATTTTTCATTTCATCAAACCAACTGATTCCTGCATTACTTCGAACATCGCTTTTACCAAATAACTTCAATAGATTGAATTTGATTCGCGACCATATTCTTTGAATGCCTTTGAAATATTCTTTTAGAAATTCAACAAATCGATTCATTTCAAAACATCACCCCTTTTTTAAACTCATTAAGACATACAAAAGAAAACGGACTGTTAGGGGTTAGTTTTGAATTTCTTTGTATGCCTTAATCAACTTAAATGTTCAACCCTCTCACTATTAGTGGGCAACTGTCCAAGATTTCCGCCTTTTTCTGCCCTTATTTAACATATCTAATAAACTGTTAAATTAACTTTTTTACGCTATAAACGTTGATATAACAGCATTCCTTAACTTTTTATAAAACTTTTTTTCTCTCAATTTACAAATCACATTTTTATGTTAAATAGATAAGTATAATAATCCCTACAAACGTTGATATAACAGTATTTATAAAGGTTTTTATTTTTCTCAATAAAAAAAGACATACTATTTAAAGTACGTCTTGTTCTATCGATACATTTTCGATATTTTTTCATCCATATCATCTTGCGTAATCCCAATGTACATAAGGGTTGTCGCTTGGCTAGAGTGATTAAAGAGTCGCTGTAATGTAGCCACATCACCAAATTGTTTATAGAAATGATAACCGAATGTTTTTCGCATTGTATGTGTTCCAATATTATCTCTAAGCCCTATCGCATCTGCAGCCTCATTAAATATTTGATACGCTCTCACTCTTGTTATGGGTTGTTTTTTTCCACTCTTAGTCCTTTTTTTACTCAAAAAAAGATAATCATTCGCCTTCTTATCCTTTAAATATTCTTTAAGTACCTTTTTTAAATCTGGAGAAATAATTACACGTTTCATTTTTTTTGTTTTTTGTTCCATAACTTTAATGTGTGTTCCTTCTACATCCCGAACTTTTAACATCAATAAATCTGAAACTCTGAAACCCGTTGTAATACCCATCAAAAAAAGTAAGTAGTCTCGTTCACTTTTATCTTTCAAGTATTCTTTAAACTCCTCTAGTTGCTCTACATCACGTATAGGCTCAACAAATCTCATACAATCATCCACCCTTCATCTGTAATTTTTTCTTTGCATCGCTTCAATATATTTTCTACAGTCGATTTAGGCTTGTTGGTTAATAATGAAATCTTTCTTAAACTTATATTATTAGCAGCCATCATTAATATTTCTTTTTCATCTTTATTTAATATGCTCAATAACTCATTAATCATATTTTCTTTTTCATTAGTATTCTCTATTTGTTCATCACTATTATCAGGAATAGGCATTATGTGTTTCACATAATATTGCATCAGATATGGTTCCATTGGTATTTCTCTTTCGTATACTGCACGTCTTTCAACACCTCTTGTAGTACCTGGTTGTCTGCCCGTTCTTAACCATTGAATAACGTATTGTAGATTACTAATCCAACTATTAATGGTCTTGATTTCATTCTCTAATCGCTTTATTTCTTCCATATCTTGAACCTGTTTAGCACGTAGTAATTTTGTTTTTCGTATTGGTAATAATGTCTTTGTATCTTTTAAAGTACGTTTATATTCTTGGATTAAATCATTCATTTTCGTTCCCCCTATGAACAAATTGAACAAAAAAAGGGAACACTAAATGCGCGCAATAAATACTTGCGTTCATTTTAGTGCTCCCGGTTGTTCCTGATCAGCTCTATGTTTATTAAGTTAAATTTATAATATCAAAGTTTTCTACTATATGCTAGTTCTGTACGAACCACCTTGCCATTTTGCCACGTGATTGTTTGTGTTCCATATCCATAAGGCAATGTGTCTACAATATTTATCTTTCCATCTTTAATATAAAATACACCGTCTTTACTTAAATCGATTTCATGTAATTGCTTTACATTTCGTTCCAAATTTCAACACTCCTTATGTTATAATGTTTGTGGGAAGTTTTAAACTTATACCTATGCTTATTGTGTCAGTTACTGCTGGCACTTTTTTTATTGCCTTCAAAATAGCTTTTTATATACTTTAAGGCGCTATCTGTGCTGGTGAACAATTCTTCAAAGTCGCATGATCTAACGACGATGAATTTATTTTCACTTTCTACTTCACATGTAGCTGTTGATATTTTACTTCCTGGCATTAACCCATTTATTTTCTTTTCAATTAGCTCAATATCGTTTATCTCACGTAGTACGGTGAAAATATCGATTTGTTCAAATCCTTCCGCCAATGCTGACATACTCACAACCCCTTTGCCTTCTCTAGCAGTCCAGTTTCTTTTTTCCATGTTTGAAATTTTGTCGAGGACATGCCCACACTATGATAGATTTCAAAATCATATAAACCACTCAATCGCAGTTCTAAGTAATTAGATTCCGTTAACCCAGTTTCTTTCAATTTCTCTAACAATTTATTTTTTTTAGCTTTTTTTCGTTTGTGTGAAATGGCGGTAAGTTCATCACCAATTTCCGTTAATTGATGAAAAATTGGACATGCTGCACACTTATCAACATGGCCATCGCCAAAGTGAGGACATTTCATACAATGCTTAGAGCTAATCCTATTTTGCTTTTCAGCTAAATTAGAACGATTAAAACGGTCCATAATACGTCGACTTCGCGCCACTTTTATGTTCATTTCCTTAGCTCCCTACTATACTCGGACAATAGATCAGCCGAATGATTTAATTCATTTGCTATCTGAATATAAGTAGTACCCTTATAAATTCCTTGTTGCTTTTGATAAGCAACTACAACACTTTCTACTTCTTCATATGTGTAGCACACCTTTTTAAATTTGAATCCAGCGTCGTTATAAAAAGCAATAAGTACAAACGGTACTGGCGTATCATATCCTAAATGATTCACCATTCTGCTTCACTCCTTCTACTGTGATGCCTAATGTATTGAGTGTAAATTCAATACCTTCTACAAAACCCTTGCTGTGTAGATGCATGTTGTTAATCCAATCCTGTTGTCTAGTGACATATTCAGAAGCAATAACTTCATGCGGTGTCATTTCGACCTCATAACCTACGATTAGTGCTGTAGCAAATTCTTCGAGCGATAACGTGTTTAATGGCTTATTTTTCACCGATACCCATTCTCCTTCTGAATGCATTCTTATCCATGTATCAGTACTAAGATCTTTTCTGTTTAAGCTATCAAGTACGTCCGCAACCTCACGACTAACCTTCAATTTTTCTGTCATCTTCAATCTCCTCCTATTTCAAAACTAAAAATATAATGGCCATCGAGATACAAAAAACAAAAACAGCAACCTCATACCAAAAATCATACTTATTCAACTCAACCACACCTTTATAAATTGATATTTTTTTCATTATTACAAAGTATCAATTGTAATAATGATACATTTTACAATTAAAAAATAATAAGCCTAGTAATCTAATTCCAGTTCTATTAATGCTGCATAGGCTCCATCGTAGTAGCCTTCCATCTTTATATCACCGACTTGTTTCCATCCACGCTCTCTGTGCTCATTAATTTTTTCTTGAAGTTTATATTTATCGAATGCCTTGATTATTTTTCTTGTTTTTTTAACTGACATTATTGAATACCTTGTTTCTTTTTTTTCAGAAAGAGAACGACGTTCGTTCCAATGTATTTCATTCATCTTTTCGAAATAGTTCTTTCCTTTTTTCAGTCGTCTTCGGTTAATACGTTCCTGATTATCCAAAAGTGGCGTTGTAATAGCTTCCTCAACACTCCAATTTGTTGTGCTTCTCTTTAAACGCCATCTTAGCGTTTCTGAAGAAATACCATGAGCATACGCAATTTTCGCCTGTTCTTGTGTAATTCCTAATTGTACGAAACGATATACTTCATGGCCAATCTGAATACTATTTTGCGCTTGAATAACACGATAATTACAAGGTTTTGTATTAGCAGCTCTTAATGGCGACCACCCAAGTCTTTTAACCCGTTGATAAAAGCGATTCCTAGTAACGCCATTTTTATTGGCAATTATTGCATATTTTTCATAAAGCATATCTTTCTTTTTTACAGGCTTAGTAATAGCTTCCTGCACTACCCAAGCTGCATTTCGTACACGATAATTGACTAATTCACGTGAAATCCCATTCTCATTAGCAATTTTATATTCTATAGGTGTTATATAGTATGAATATTCCGTCATTATAGTTCATCTCCTTGGATATTTTTTAACCATTTCAATGGATCTTCCTGTGTCCGTTGCTGCAGTTGCTCAAATTCTTTTTGTTGTGCCTTAATTTTGTTGTTTTCTGCATATAATCGTAAGGACTTTTTCATTGCATGTAATTCTTTTAATCCTTTCAATTTTGGACAACTTGGATGCATATCCAAATATGCAGGTTGTTTTTTCATTTCTTTACGCCTACTAAGTTCCCTCTGGCAATGAGGACATGTATCATACCTTTTTTCTTTTATTACTAGATAAAGTTGCAATTGATACTTTCTGTAATAAAGTCCACAATCCTCACATTTGTATAAACGATTCATTTCGAATAAGTGAAGATACGGTACTAGTTTCTGCATCCCTCTTACAATCGTTCTATCCATATGCCACTCTAACCATGCAAATAAAAGATACATAGTTGCTGGTATTAGCGTATATAAGGCGAGGATCATAACTATTTTCATTGTCCTTCCTCCACAAATTCTGCTTTTTCAGCCCACTTTAAAAAATCCGGAATATTTAACATCGTTACTTTTCTTTTCGAACGTTTGGTCATATATGCAATGAATTGATGATCTGCACCATATAAGATACGTTCTGTCTTGCCCTTACGTAAAATTTGACCCCGTTTGCACTTGTAAATCTTTATCAATACCTCTTTTTGTTGTTCATTTAATTCTTCTCGCTTATTCGCAAGTTTAGTAAGTAATTCCAACCACATCGCTTGATCGACTTTTTCTGCATTCATTTCGCATCCTCCTTATATCCAATTTTCTGCAATGGCCTGCTCTAAATTATCACTATCAATTAGTTCTCCACCACTTTCAAAAAACCATCCATTACGAATTAAATGAATTGTTAAATCACGCTCTGAATCATTCTCATGGCCGTCTGCATATTTAGCGCGACTTGCGTATAATTCGATATAATTAAAATCTTCAAAAGGCTCACAGCCGTATGCGATGTTTTTCGCTTGAGTTGCCGTTTCAGCGAATACAATTTTCTGGTGCTCATAAGATATTCTTTCTTCAACCACATATGCTTTAATCACTGGAACGACTTCCTTTTTTCCATTCATTCCGTTTCCTCCTCATACCAACGAATAGCTGGGCGAGCGCCTAATTGATTCGTCACTTCTTGCTTACTATGCATCAATTGTTGTTTATATTCTTCTACACCCATTATATTTATCGTGCCCACTATTGATTTTGCTACATAGGTTGCCATGTAGTGAATGACTTCTTCTTTTGTAGTTAAAGTACGCAGCATATCTTCTGACACCTCATGCACAAAAAGTGGCAATCCACTTTGGACATCGATGATTCCGAACCCCTCTACAACTGGAAGGACCCCAAACTCCATCTGACTAATTGTGAGACGATGCCCCACGGCTTCTTTCCACATCCCATCTTGCGGTACTAGGAATACTTCTGCCATCTCTCTAATCACTGGTACTTCCTTCTGAACTACTTTCTTTTTCTCATTCATTCCGTTTCCTCCTCAATTGGCGCATCTAAGTCGAATAACTTAACACGCTTATCATTTGTTTCTTTAAAAACGATTGGTGCAGTGTTTTTTAATAGGCGACTGATTAGCGCATTAACGGCTCTATCTTCGCTGTACATCTTTGTAAGCTGGTCACGCGTATAATTCGATGTCACAATCGTTCCTTTCGTCTGACGAGCTTCTAACGCTTCTGTAAGGATATCCTTCACCCACTGCTTGGCTTCTGAATCGCTACCAGTTTCATTTCCTAAATCATCTAATACAAGGAAGTCCACTCGACTTAGCAAATCAATGAAATACATTTGGTCATATGGGTACTTCTGGTCATTCCATGATTTTTTAATCATCATCAACATGCGACGTACATTCACAAATGCACACTCTGCATCCAGTGTTTCATTTAGGTTTCGTAACATGGCCATTGCAAGATGAGATTTACCAACACCAGTTGAGCCTGTCAACATGGTTGTAAAATACTCATTCGCTTCTTTTTCAAACTTGGCTCGATAATGTTTCACAGCTTTCAACGCATCTTCTTTATTCTTATTTTCTTCTGGTGTCGCAACTTCAAAGTTTTTAAATCCAGCGTCTGCAATCGACTGATCACTGTAGACCGATGCATAATGTAAGGTGTTTTTTCGTTTATGCTTTTCTCGTTCAATCGCTTCATCACTAATACGTTTGACAAAAGCTGCATCACGTTCCTCTTTCAAACACTGTAAGCAAATTAATTGGGTGCCATACTGTTCATAAGCTGTACCTAATAAATCAGCTTTGTATAAAGGATGTTTGATTGCATAGCCATATTCATTTACATGCTCTTTTTCACAGTAATTAGAAGTTAACGCCATCATCATATTCTTTGGCAGGCTCATAGCTTGCTGAATTGCTTTCACGTCGACCACCCTTTCGTTTTGCTTTTAATTGTTCAAGCGTTTGAACGTTTTCTTGATACCAGTTTTTTAAGATGCCTTCTGCAAAGGAAAGTGGTTTTCTCACTTTTGGTGTACGTAAAGCTGTTTCTTTTAAGGCTTCAAGAATTAGTTCTCCATTGTATTCTTCATATACTGCATTAAATTGTTCTTGTGCATAAGCGCTTAGTAAACCGAAGTTCTTTTCATAGAAAGATAATAATTCTGTAAACGATATACTTGACTCGACTTTGACTGGACCATCTTGTCTAGTCTTATCTAAGTCTTTGTCTTTGTCTTTGTCTTTTTCTTTATCTAAATCTAATTCTGAGTCTAAGTCTAAGTCTGAGTCTGTTGCGTGACTGTCACGTGACGGAACGTGACTTAGTTGAATTTGTTTTTCTTTTTCACGTTGTTTTCTTTTTCGTTCACGATTTTGCAATCTAACACGTTCCATTCCATCAATATTTTGATGATTTTCCCAATTCTTAATACGAATCGCTTCGTTTTTGACTTCTATCATTCCGTAACGTTTAAAAGTTTCGAGTGCCAAGCGAACTGTATTAAGTGGACGATTGAATATTGTTGCCATTTCTTCCACATTCATTGGAATATTTTCTGTAAGCATAATAAATCCATTTGAATTTGCTTTTCCTGCAGCTGCTAATAACTTCACCCAAACTACAATAATTGTGTCTGAATCTGGTAATGCTTCAATCAATTTTATTTTTTCATTTTCAAACATGTCTGTTTTCAATTTAATCCATGTGATTTCTGCCATTTTAATCCCCCTAACGGATTATTCAATATTCATTTTTGGCCCTTAAATGCTTATCACAATTAATCTATTAATGATTGTTGATTCTGATAAGATTCAATGTCCATTCGTAATGATGCACCGGGTTCCCAATAATTTAGAAGTTTCACACCTTCATCAAAACGTTTTGCTGGTAACTCTTTATAAGTAGAAATTCCAAAATGATTTTTGAAGTCACGCCAAGCAGCTCTAAATACTTTGTTAGCAAGCATTTCATAAGCCAAGCTCTTATAACCACCAAGTGCCTTCATCGCTTTCCGTTTTACAATGTCCTGTAAAGTTTTCTCCTGGTACGTATTGATGCGCATATTATCTTTTAAATAATCAACATCTTCTTTAATAGCTGCCACTTCTTTTCGTGTATCTAGTGCAGCTGTCAACGCTAATTCCAGTGGATCTGTAGGTAAATTATGTTGAATGACTTGTTCCATTTCATTAAAGCGTTCGATGTACTTAATTGCGAATGCAGTACCTTCGATTCCAGTCATTCGATTGCCGTATAATTCGCAACCTTGTTTAGTTAGTAGAAACATTGGCTGCGTTTTGTTCTGATTGTTTTTATACGTTGATTCTGTGAAATATGAGGACGGCTGAATTTTCAGCTGTCCTAAATCTGCTGAAATCTTGCGAATATCTTGCATTACATTCTTATGCTCACGCCCCACCATTTCTGCCACCTCTAATGAAGTGATTGTTTGTTGCTGTTGTCCTGCATACATTACTTTAATGTTTGTCATTTTAATTCCTCCTATTTTTTAAAGTACAGATAATACGAATAAGCCACTGGCAATTGCTACAGCAGGCAGAAAACCAAGAACACCAACTGTCATTAATTTATCGCTTATAGTAGGATCACCTTCTGGAATATCAAACCAACCAATTCTTTCATCATCTTCTACATCGATACGTTCTACTTCTTCTGCAATTTTCAATAACTTATCCATTGTAATTACCTCACTTAATTTCTAAAATTTTTTTAATGTACATAATATGTTCTTGCGCTTTAGGACCAGTTCTACGACCTTTCAAAATATCTGTTAGATAAGCACCTGAAATACCCAACATTTTAGCAAGTTCGCTTTGTGACATTTCTTTCTTATAAAGTTCCGATCTAATTTGAATAGCTAAATCAACAGGCATTTTTTCACATCCTTCTGAAATAAATAAAGAAAATTGCTAATATTGAATCATTTTAGGGTAAATAGCTAATTTATTAGCTAATAATATTGAATTAAAGTATCCAATATGATACTATAAATCCATAGTTAAATAAGACCCAAAAAAGCCGATAAAATCAATCTTTAAGCACCTTCCAAATGCAGATGATATTTTAGCTGGTCTTGTTTTTTTGTACTCTTTTTAGCTCAAAAATTAGCTTATGCTATTAATATAATCCAAAAAGATACTTTTGTCAAATAAAAATATCCAAAAAGATACTTAATAGCCTGATTAGGAGATGTTTGTATATGAAAATACTTCTAGAACGTATAAAAATTCTAGCAAAAGAAAATAAAATAAACTTAAAAGATTTATCTAAAAATCTAGGTTGGGGAGAAAATACATTATATAAATGGGCTACACAAAGCCCATCTGTAGATAAAATTGATAAAGTTGCAAACTATTTTAATGTTTCTACAGATTATTTATTAGGAAGAACAGACTTAAAAAGATATGTCATTCCAGATGAACGCTTTCAAACTTTTGCAGCGCATATTGATGACGATGCTACAGAGGAAGAAATAGAAGAAATATTAGCATTCATTGAATTTAAGAAAAATCTTAAAAAGAATAAATAATATATAGGTGGTTTTATGATGAACAGATTCGAAGCATTATGGGATGAATTTTATGAAGAAGTGCCAATCTGGCAGACAAACTTTTTGCCAGGAAAACTATCTGGTTTTTATGATTATGATGGGATTTTCCTCAAAAATAATCTTACTCAAAATAAATATCATTGTGTATTAGCTGAAGAACTTGGACACTTTAAAACTACCATGGGTAATATAGTTGAACAGAAAACAATTCGAGATAGACAACAAGAAATCATAGCACGTCGTTGGGGACATAAAAAAATTGTAACTTTAGATAATCTAATAGAGTGCTATGAAAAATACATAACAACTGTGGAAGAAATATGTGCTCACCTTGAAATCGTTCCGGAATTTTTAGAAGAATGTCTAGTACACTATCGCCAACAATATGGACAAGATATTTTCTACAAAGATTATTTAATCATATTAGATCCACTCGATATAAAAAGAAAAAAGGACTTAGCTTTATAATATAAGCTAAGTCCTTTTGTTTATTTCTCAACCATTACTTCGAATTTTCTTCTACTTTTATCAGTTAATGTTTCTACTTTTTCATCAATTAAATGATTTACTAGATCATCTACATTCTTAAATTCTGTAATTTTCCTTAAAGCATTCATTCTATCTCGCGTTTCATTTGTAACCCTAAGTGACGCACGATATTCTTTTACAACTTCAACTTCATTTTCTTCTATGCTTTCTTCTAAAGCCGAATTAGTAGGAGTAAATTCGTTCCCACGCATACGTTTGTTTAAAAGTTTCTTGTTAGCCATACTAATTCTCCTTCTCTATCTTTTTTATTCTCTCAATCATTTCTTTTGTGACGTCTTGGAACACAGCATGAGTCTTTTTATCCCAGCTATCTTTTCGGTCATCTGTAATGCCTACACTATCCCAACGTTTCACGCGTTTCATGCGACGAATAATAGCGTTAAACATGTTGTTATCGCCAAACATATCTTTAGCATCGTTCAATATAATATCATCTACTTCATTATTGTTTTCAAATAATACTGGAAGAATGCCTAAAATCTCTATATCGAATCCAGGTATTTCAAAAAGTTCATTTAATTCATCTATAAACATTTCTGCACCGTCTAAACTTCGTTCTTCTGTTTGTAATGTAATTACAACGTAATCACTAGCATAAAGTGCTCCAGAGGTAAATAGTGTACTAGTTGGCGGTGTATCAAAAATAATAAAATCATATTGTTTCTTAATTTCTTTTAATTGATTATCTAAATATTTCACACGTGCAAAATCATCTTTTGGATATTGTATTTCAAGAAACTTAGGAAACTTTTTAAAATCACGATAAGACGGAATTAAGAATAAATTTTCTTTGATTTCCATTATCACTTCTTCTAATTTATTTTTTTGCAATGCAGCCATAAGCGTATTATTAAAATCGGGTGCTTTACCATGTATAGCTTTATATGTTTTCATAAGGAATTTCGTGGCATTTGCTTGCGGATCATAATCAATTAACAAGGTTTTATATCCCATACTAGCTAGTTCATAAGCGACCATCGTGCTATTTGTTGTTTTTCCAGAGCCACCTTTAAAGTTGGCAAACGTAATCGTTGTCATATGCTAACCCCCTCGCTTAACTATAAACTTTTTGTATCAATGTATCAATTGTAAAATGTATCAATGTATCATTTTTCACTTGTTTCATGTGAAACATTAAGGTTTTTAATTAAGTCCAGTCATAAAACATACCCTTGTTATAATTCGGTTGATACGTACCTTCTAACGCATCAGTGTACATATCAGCGATGTTTGTATGCATATCTTGATTAATTAAGTTGTCAGCTTCCATTACTTTTAATTCACTAAATGCACGTAATTCAGCTTTGATACGTGAATCGATAAAACCACGCATAGATTTAATATAATCTAGTGAGCCTTGTTTGTGCGCTGTTAAACAAGCATTTACGATTCGTAATGCCTTTTCTAGTAATTCGTCTTTAAATGGCTTATAAGCAGGCAATTTAGTGAATGCATATATATTTGCGTGAACAATTTCAACAATTGCTTGTACATCATCTTTTTTGTTTAGTAATGATTTATAGACAACATCTTTCAAACGTGAAATAAAACGCAATGGTTTGAATGCTGTTTTAGGTTTTACAGGTTGTTCAATTAATTCGGCTGGGGCTGATTTTTTAACTGACATGTGACAAGCGATTGTTTTAAAAGCTTTCGCGCTTTTACGGATATAATATTTAATAATACTAGCTTCAGGGACACCAGTTTTATGTAGGGTCATTTCATCCTCACAAGCTGATACAGTAGCATTTTGTGAGGATGTTGTTACATCAACGTTTGTAGGAGTTTCATCCGTAGTGACTTCAGTAATCACCGTAGGGACATTTCGATATTTTTGCCATACATAAATCGATGGAGATTTTAAATCAGTTTTGGCTGATTTAGTAGCAAGTGTTACAAGCATACCTAATTGTTTCGCTTTGGCCACAGCACGTTTAGCCGTTTTAACACTAAACACAAAGCCGTATTTCTCGGCAGCCACTTTAACAAGTGAATTGAACTTAATCGTAGCAATGCCAGCAACCTTTGCAGAGTGCCGTAATAATACTTTGAGAGCTTGCAGCTCTTTGCGACCAAATGTAGATTTATGATCTGCTAACCACATTTCAATATTTGAATTAAACTGTTTAACTGATTTGAATTGGGAGTAGTGTTTATAAGCTACTGGATTATGAGTATAGATTAACGCTTTAGATTTAGTTTTCATTTTCATTTCTCCTTTGGGAGAACGAAAAAAAGCGTGGTATCGATTTGCTGTTTCGATACACACGCTTTAAGTATTTTTAGATACTATAAAGTAATTTAGCTTTTAATACTTGAAATAACCCCTAAAATGATTTATCATAATAAGCAATTAGCAAGCATTAAAAGCAAGTTGTCAGTGCGTATCGTAGTTTGGTTACGATATAGCATGTTAATAAAGTATCCCCATACTTTATTAACCGCTTGCTTTTTTTGCGTTCTTTTTTAATTGAATTAAGTATAGTGTAATACATATGGAAAAGTCAACTTAATAATAGAAAAATATATAGATATAAACACATGTATCATTATACAAATGTATCAATTGATACATATTACAAAATAACATTTTTACAATTGATGTTTTTGTGAGATGTCTAATAAAGATATGTCATCATTGTCGGTATTCGCAGTACCGTCGGTGGTTTTTATTTTTCATTCTTGGTAAAAGTGTCCGGGACTCTTTTCATGCTTTTTGCTAAATAACGTATTAGTTAAATCAAATACTTTGTTATGAGACAGCATTTTTTGGATATCGTATGTAGTAAGATGATTTTTACGGTGTATCTTCATCACTGGGTAGTATGAATGTTGCACAATGATGTAATTTTCGTTCTTCATTAATATTCTTCTATTCATAATTACCACCTCTTTTTCTAAATATAATTCGCTCATTAGAAATATACAATGATAAATTTCCGTTATTTGGCTATTACTCATAAGCCCGTATTATCAGTATTTGCGTGTGGTGTCATCCACAAGGCTAATATATGAGATATCCAAAGAAAAGATAACTTATGAAACCTCTATAACTATTGATATAACTAAGTTTACTTAAATTAACCAGTAAAAAGACGTTTTTCTAAAAGGGCGATTTTTACAAATAGAGAAAATTTTAAATTCAGCCAAAATAGGAGAGTTATGGAAATATATACTTCATTTATCTTATAATAAGTACATTGTAAGTTTATTGAATAAAAATGATTATTAAAATACAAGGGGCCTTAAAAAATAATGAAAATATTTAATAAGTTTTTTGTGAGAAAAGAAGAGAATGTAAAAGAAATCCATAAAAGTAACGTAGTAGAAGAGGAAGTAGATGAGATTTCAGATAATAAACAATCAAAAAATATTTTAGGTGTAGGCATTTCTGTTGGAATAACACCAGAAAATGAAATAAGTATCAATTCTTTGCCTATAGGAATGCCTACTGATGGTAAGACGAATGATTATTATGTTTATGAATGGTTTATTAAAGAAACTGGGGAAGTTTTCTATGTAGGTAAGGGGCGTGGAAATAGATACAAAGAGTTTCACCAGCGCGCATATGCAGCAGAGAAAATTAGAGAAATGTACGAAACGGATAGTCGATTTGTAGATACAGGATTAACCGAAATGGAAGCAATTGAGCTAGAAAGTCAAGAAATGACACGTATTTTAAACGAAACATCCGATAGATTAACAAATCGAATCACTCCATTCCTTACAAATCGAGATAATGGTTATGGCCCTAGCCCTAGTACACCTGAAATTCAACTTGAGGTAGCTCCTGTTTTATATGCTAATGAGATTGATGAACATTATTTTAATGTGAAACATCGTCCATTTGACAAAGTAGAGTATAAAAAACTGAAATCTGTATCTTTTATTACAACTGGTATAAGAGATGAAATTACAATTATTTACGGGGGACAGGTTGAAAAGTATAAGAATGAAGTAATGAACACCCTAAAAGCTAATGGAAATAAAATTTTAAAAAGTAAAATGGCGAAGTCTATTACTGCTTGGATATATATTGGAACTGACGATGTTCACAATTATTTAATTGATCAAAAAAAAGCGCATGAAAAGTTAGGTAGAGAAATCCCTGTATATCATCTAATAGATGTTTGGAAATTCTTAAAAGCTGAAATCAATGATATAGCATCTTCAAATTCAGAGGCCGAACTCGCTATTAATCCCTTTCATGATAGGGTACCTTTGCAGGATATTAAAAATCTTCATGACTGGAGAAAAGGATTTAAAGAAGGATTCTCATATTATGAAAGAGGAGATGTCGAAAGAAAAGCTGGAAATATAGATAAAGCCATTGAATTATACGACGCAGCTCGTTATCATGGTTATAATGCACCGGTGCTATATAATGCCTACGCAATGGCGTATCGTAAGGTAAAGGATTATGAAAATGAAATTACTATTTTAGATGAAGCAATCGAAAGAGTTAAAGTTGAAAAGCCTGATAATGAAGTTTTGGTGATGAAATATAATGACCGACGTGCGAAAGCAATAGAATTATTAAAAAAACAGAAGTTAAAATAGATACTTATATAATACCGTTAATGTTGAACATGTTTTCGTTTTTGGATGAATTTTAGTTATGTTCACCCAGTAATCAAATAACATAAACGGCTGCCACTGGGCAGTCTTTTTTGTGCAAATAAAAAGCCATCATATAGATGGCTAAACATGAAATAACTGAACACATTTTCAATTATTTATAATTATTTTAACCCGGAATGGAATAAAATAATAGTTCTATTTGATTATTATTTCTAGAAATAAAAAAAGCCCCATACCTTCTACATGACTGTGGAAGATACGGGGCTTTATTTTATACTTTTTCTACATTTTCTTTTTTAGCTGTTACATATGTTTTTGATTTAGTTTTTAAACGGTATACGTTGCCTACTTTAATGATTTCTGTGACAGTAAATGCTGTACCCACTTTAAGCGTCTGAATACGCTTAGATTCATTGAATTTAACGCCATCGTATTCGCCACATTCTTTAATAACACGATACAATCCCTTAGGCGCATTTGATTTGTAATACTTCTCTGTATTTGTGTTGCCAGCCGGTGTGAAGGTAGTTGAACCAATCACTTTCAGCCCTAAATATTCCGCAATACCATCTGCAATAGCGTAGCCTTGCGATGCTAACCACGCTGAATTGCGCATATATTTAATATCAATTGTCGAATCCATAAAGCCACCTTCTGTTAAAATAGCTGGCATTGAAGTATCACGTAACACTTGGTAATTCGCATGTTTTACACCACGATTTTGTAGTCCAGTAGCCTTTACTAAACGTTTATGAACGATATTCGCAAGTTTGGTTGCTTTTGTTGCAGACGCTGAAAGACTAAATGTTTCTGTTCCGCCCCATTTATTAGACCATACACTTGTATTCGCATTGTGATGGCACGATACAAAGACATTGGCACCCCAATTGTTTGCTCGCTTTGCACGTGTTGATAAAGCGACATCTGTACGTCCTGTTGCATCATCTGTGCGCAATGTTTGAATGCCGTATTGATGCAAACGTTCAATCACTGCAATCGCCACTTTATTGTTAAAGTTCCATTCGTATTCACCATCTGGTGTACGCTTACCTGGTGTAACACCAAAACCGCCATGCCCTGCATCTACTGCTACTTTCATTGTCATAATTATGCTTCCTCCTTTTTCTTCTCGTGTTCATCAATCACTTGTTTATGTTCTTTTGCTTTTTTCGTTACAACATACGTGTTCTTCCACACGCCATAGATAATCAAGATAAATGGCACTGCAGCGAGTAACGCATTCGTAAATGCTTCAATTGACTTATCTGTAAACCATGCAAACTCAAAACCTAAAGTCTGCAAAAATAAAAGGACTGCTCCAAGCAATCCTCCGAATAATGCAATGTATTCTTTTAGTTTTTCTGTATTCATAATTGTCCTCCTTATTTTATTGTCCTAAGACGATCGCCATAATCGCTACAATGACTGAACCGATGATGGATGTACCTGCCCAGAAAACGATTTTGTCATGGCGATCAATACGATGATGTGCGCTTTTTGAACTTGCTCTTGCTTCTTCTGCAATGTCTTGCGCTAAATCGGCTTTTGTTTCAGCACGTTGCGCAGTATTACGTAATTGATTGATGTTATCTAACTTTGCATC
>NZ_JBHUOR010000013.1:0-17920 GCF_042686175.1 Kurthia populi
GACGAAGTACTTGAAGCGTCACGCGAAGCTTTCCTGAATAAAGCCAACGATAAATCGTTTTGAACGATAGTTTTCCTTGAAATAAGGAACCGACAATCTGTTCAGAAGACCATGTCGCTTTTAGTTTTTCTTCGATAACGTTATGCAGTTTGGCGGTAAACTTTGAACGCGCACCGCATTTTTTCTTCTGCGCAGCCGCGTGCCATTGCGCCTTTTCGGCAGACCATTCATTCAGTCGCTTTACTTCACGTGAAATCGTTGTATGAGAACGGTTGAGATGACGCGCAATGGCACGACAAGAGTACCCTAATCCTTTTAAAACCTCTATTTTCGTACGTTCAGATGTGGTAAGATGACAATAGCTCATTCCATATGGCCTCCTGTTGATTTTGGTGTAGGAACTTTAATTATACAGGCTCATATGGAATGGGTCTTTTTTTATTTATTTTGAGTGGTGCACTTAATATTACAATTCGTCAACAATAAAAAAGACGTAAGAAGATATTTGCATCCTATTTATCTAAGGTAGAACCACTTATAGAAGAACCAATAGTTAAGGCTACGCATCCTTGTCCCTGCTGTTGTTATATTACGATGCCGGGTATCAGTCCTACTGCATATATTTGCCCCGTATGCTTTTGGGAGATAGATGATTTTATTGATAGTGATGATGAGCCTAGTGATTCGAATCATGGCATTTCATTAAATATAGCAAGAAAAAATTATCAGTCCTACGGTGCTATGTCCCAGCATTTAATCAAATATTGTCGAACAGCAACGCTCGAAGAACAGCCATAAAAAAGAGGCTTTGACATACGTATAAAAACAACCGTTCATATGGGCATAAGAAAAACCGGAATCGCGCTTTAGTGCGGTTCCGGTTTTTCGTTGCGAACGCCAAAAAAGGAAAATGACGTGTTTTGTCCCAGCCTTTTTTTATTACAATTTAATTGTCTACTAAGCGATTTCAACACATCTTTTGCTACGACTAAGCGCGGCTCGTCTGCAATATCCTGCATCTCTGTAACCATTTTATTTGATGAATTCACTAATACATTAGAGTTTTGCGCCATCTGTTGAATACCTGTCACGATTTACTCAAGCACTATTGCTGATTTAATAGCTGTTGCTCTACGGTGTTCTCTGCTGCTTTACTAGTTGGTTATTGATTGTAAAATTCCATTTCTACAGAAAAAATAACAAACATAATCAAAACAATTAAACTAATCCGTTTTTAATCGTCCTATTTAGAAATCCTTTAATTATAGTGCACCTTATTATCTTATTTTAATTCTGTTGCATAATTATCTTTTTTCTACAAAAATTAAGTATACAATACGATTCAAAATTTTATTTATTATGGTTTTTCTAATGAAAAAATTAGTTAATATATTAATTATTAAATTGTTTTATTTATTAATTTATAAATAACTTGGTAAATTAGGCAAAATAACAATACTAGTAAGAAGAGATTTGTTTAGAAAGTGGTAGATTATGATTCAGAAAAAATTATTTTTAGCCTTTTTTATTCCGGGTTTAATTGGCTTTGATAGTGGTCCTTCGACAATTCCACTGATGCAAAAGGAAGTTGTCGATCATTATCAAATGATGACACTTACTGAATATAGTAGTGTCATCGCAATCGGCAATATTTTCCCGGGTCCTATTGTCACAAAGCTCGCAGGCTATATTGGCTACGAGTTAGCGGGTATGCTCGTCGCAGTTATTGCGATTCTTTTATAACAGCGCGTATTTCGTTTTCTAGCAATAGCTCATCACGCTAGAAAGCGCGTTTTGGCTACAACATATTTTTTAATAAGTGTCATCTGTAAGCGAATAGGCTCGATTTTTTATCAATTATTTGTTTCTATTTATAAAAAGCACATATAGTTATTAATATATTGCCGATAACTATCAAAACATTGCACAAAGCATCCGCAAAAATGGGCTCTTACAGAGGCTCTAACGGGCATTTTTTGTCTATTTACGGTCATTATAGGGGCATTTCCACACAGAAATCTGACATAAAAAGCTTCTATCGTGCAAAAATGTCGTTTTTTCGAATAAAAATAGATTTAGTTATGTAAGATGCTTTTTAAGCGTATGAAAAAGGCTGCTTTTTTCAATAAAATTACCCCTCAGAGCTCCTATTTCATGTTGAAAATGCTTTTTCCGGTAATTAGCAATTGTATTTATTTGTGATGGTGTCGCGAAATAACTGTTTTTGTTGACAGGTTTTACAGTATTTTTAGGGAAAAGCTGCATTTTCATCAAACAATAGTCATAAGTTGGCACATATTTAAAATTATGTCGTATCCAAAACCCGCTTCTTGAGGTCATCAGCGATTTCTGGTAAACGATTTTGTGATGCTAATAATTAAATGAATACAAAAAAGAGGCTGGGACATACGTATAAAAACAACTGTTCATATGAGCATAAGAAAAGCCGGAATCGCGCTGTAGCGCGGTTCTGGCTTTTCGTTGCGAACGCTAAAAAAGGAAAATGACGTGTTTTGTCCCAGCCTCTTTTTAAATTCCAGCTGTATTCATTAAAACGACACGCCAGCCGTCTGGATCTGCGATAGTGACACCCTTTTCCGCTCAGTACGGATTTTCAGGTGGAACTGCAGGATAACCCCTATGACCACCAAACTCGCCTACTTTTTCAAGGCCTAGCCCCTCACAGTAAAATTGTTCAAGTAATTAAATCTGATCAGTTGGTCGTGCAATACGAAATTGTGTAAAGTTCATTGTCATCCCCTGCTATAGTTAGTTTACAAAGAAAGGTATGCAAAAACAGTTAGACCTTTGAATGAATTATCGGCTTTTACGTTCTTCAAATGCAATATGATAGTCCGTCGCGAGTGCGTAAATTTCACTTTTAGCGCCATCTTGATATTGGCGAGTAACCGGAATCTCTATCGCTGTTTTATCATTTTTCGTGAATGTGTAGGTTTCATAGCCGTCTTCGTCATATTCAAGTACAATATCGTGAATATCATCCCATTCGAGCGTCGTTTTCTTTAGTATTTCTTTAACGACAATTTTATCGGTTCCGATATATGTATAACCGAAAATAGAGGTAAAAAATAATGCACAGCCTGCTAAACCAAGTGTCATAGAAAGTGCAATCATACTTTTATTCTGGCGGATTGCGGCTAAAATAATCGCAACAATGATGATGGCACAGGCGCTAAACGCATAGATGTAATTCTTTGTATTCGGATGAGCCACAATTTGTTCAGGTGTATCAAAAAAGGTCAAAATATAAATAAGTGGCAAGAAAAACACAACAAATGGTGACACAATCAAAAGAATGATGGCCAGCATAATGAGTAATGCGCGTGGTGAGGGCATTTTTTAAGCTCCTTTCAAATAGGATAGAAATCTTTTTAATAAGCAATTACATGCTATAATTATACCAAATCAAAGAATAGCATACACTATATGGAAGTTGGTAATTTATGAAGAAACTACTATCAGCTGGCGGCATCCTTGTGGCACTGTTAGCCATCTATTTCTTATGGAAGCCTTCACCTTCACCTTCTGCTACACTTTATGTTGCATCAACCGGTTATGATACAGCAAGAGGCTCGAAGAATGCGCCGCTTCGCACATTTGAAGAGGCAATAGCACAGGCACAGCCTGGTACAACAATTATTATTCGCGGTGGCACCTATACAGAGCCACTATCTATCACAAAAAGCGAGCTACAAATTCAAGCCTATGAAGGTGAGAAGGTTCGTTTAAATGGACGTGAGCTAAAAAGTATGGACGGCAACCGCGCGATGGTGACCATTCACAATCAGCATGATATTACACTAGATGGCCTGACAATTGAGAACGTTACGACGAAATCGGCAAATGATACGGTGATGGGCATTTATGTGAGCGGTAATAGTCATCATATTACGCTGAAAAATAATCATATACGCAAAATTACGACGCGTGCTGTAGATGGTGAAGGGAACGGGCATGGCATTGCCTTTTACGGCACTGGCGCGATGAAGCATATTCAAATCACACATAACACCTTAGAAGATTTGATCCTTGGCTCAAGTGAGGCGCTCGTTTTAAATGGCAATATCGAGGATTTCTCGATTACAGATAATACAATTCGTCGTAGTGATAATATTGGCATTGATGTCATTGGCTATGAGGGGGTTGCTATTAAAAAAGAAGCGGATTATGTACGCAATGGCACGATTAAAAACAATACGATTTCACAAGTCTCGTCATATGGTAATCCAGTATACGGTGAGGATTATAGTGCGGGTGGTATTTATGTTGATGGTGCGAAAAATATAACAATTGAAGGTAATGATATTTCATTTAGTGATATTGGCATCGAGGCAACATCTGAACATGCAGGTAAGTATGCGGATGAAATTATTATTAAAAATAATACGGTTCGCAACAATTATTATACCGGGATTTCCATTGGTGGTTATGATGAACAACGCGGTGGCACGAAAAATTCGGTCATTGAAAAAAATAAGCTCGCGCATAATGATACGGAAGGGCTTGATGGTGGACAGCTATTGATTCAATACAATACCAAGGACAATCGTATAGTGGAGAATGACTTTATCGCAAGTGAGTCGACGATCTACATTGCGAATTTTTTTACACAAAATTATCGTACTATTGTGGTAAACAATCACTTTGATTCGGAAAAAGGGTCTATGGTTCTGGAAAGATAACACCTATGAATCAAAAGCTGCCTTTGAACAAGCCGTAAATCATTAAAAAAGAGGCTTGGTCAAGACACGCCATGTTCCTTTTTTAGTGTTCGCAACGAAAAACCGGAACCGTGCTACAGCGCGATTCCGGTTTTCTTATGCTCTATAGAAGCGGTTACTTTACACATATGTCCCAGCCTCTTTTAATGTGCATTGATTATAACGATTATCGCCCACGGCTACGATTTTCCCATTCGCTTGCATGCCGACTGTATGCCTGCTCCCTGCCGCAATCGCAATGATATTAGACCACTTTTCTACATTACACTGCCCGTATTGATTGTCTCCCACTGCGACAACGGTGCCATCTAGTTTAAGTGATACCGAATGCTTACTTCCCGCTTCGATTGCTGTAATATCACGCCAAGCTGTGACATCACATTGCCCGCGCTCATTATTCCCTACCGCGACTACCTGCCCATTTCGCTGAAGCCCAAGTGTATGCCAGTCCCCCGCACTTACTGCCTTAATATCGCGCCAGTCCGCTACATCACAAGCGCCTTCATTCATGCGCCCAACTGCCACGACCGTTCCATCTGCTTTAACACCAATGGAGCGACGCCACCCTGCCGCAATCGTGATAATATCATGCCAAGCTGTGACATCGCATTGCCCATTTGTATTCCAGCCTGTCGCCAAAACCGTCCGATCCGCTTTAAGCGCCAATGTATGTGCATTGCCTGTATTATGTGCGCTATGTACATTCCCAGCCGCCACCTCGATGATGTGCTGCCAAGAAGCGGTATTACACTGCCCCAATTTATTATCCCCTACCGCATATACTGTATCGTCTGGCTGAATGACGACCGTATGCCGGCATCCTGCTGCGAGTTTGTTCATAAATTCCTCCATTAACTAAATAGTTTCATGCTTAAATAGGCTAAAACAAAACTAAAAATACCCGATAATGCGACAATTAATGGCAATTGCCACTTATGCTTTTTATTCGCCTTTTCTTTTTCAATATCCGTTAGCTGTCGACCTTCCTGAAACGCAATAATATCCTGATATGTTTTTAAATGATGCTGTTTTTTGATTTTATCGATACGGTAGGATGCATAGATGCCATAACCGATGAGTAAAAAACTTAAAATATAGCCTGGCGTCCCAAAATAACGATTGACAATACCTAGTGAAAGAATACCTGACACCATGCCAACTATCATGGAAATCGTCCATTTATCCATCTGTTTGTTTTGAAGTTCATGTTTCATCATTTCAACATCTCCTTTAACTAATTCGTCTAAGGAAATCTTAAAAAGAACACTCATTAATAAGAGGTTATGGATATCGGGATAGCTTTTTTCATTTTCCCAATTTGAAATTGTTTGGCGAGAAACATAGAGCTTTTCTGCTAGTTGCTCTTGAGACAGATTATCCCGATTACGGTATTTTTTAATTTGTTTACTGAGGTTCATTTTAATCGCTCCTTCTATCTCAACCATACAAATTTATGCGTATGTTGACTATCAAAACTCCTAGACATCGCACTATTTCAGTTTGTCAAAGTGTTTTGTCACGAATTGTTTCCTGGGAAATATAGAAAATTATGCTTTTTATAAGTATAGCCAAAGCCATGAAAAAGACAATAATAAAGTACATCTGTATGATAATTTGGTGGCCCATCTAACAGAGAATCATTTGTACAAAAAAATACAATTCATGTCCTAAAAGTGGAATTTTATTGAATTTAAAAGGATTTCTATGCTTTATTTTCATCAAAAGAGACTAAAGTCCTTTATTAATTTGTTAACAAAGGGTAATATAGTATATGTTTTGTTATTCAATTATAATTTTAGTAATTCAATAAGCACATTACTTTAGGAGGATGAATCTATAATGAACTACAAAGAGTTATTCCAGAGTGAGGATGGGAATGTCGAACAGCGCCAAAAATTTTCAGCGCAAATTCAAAAAATTCTACAGGCAATGGATGATTTAAAAAATCCTAATCAAACGATTTTAGGTGAAAGTACGGAGAAGTCCCCTGCTTTTTATCAGCATTTAATGGAAACGGCTCAGGTAGAAGAAAAAGGACAGGCACTGGACAATGTGGTGGATGAATTAATTCAACTATTAGATGGGCATCCTTATCATACGCATAACTATGTGACGAATGTTTTACCAATGGCAAGCATTCCTGGCTTACTTGGTATGCTGACAAATATGCTTATCAACGGTAATAATTTATGGGATGTCTATGGCCCTGCAGCAGCAGAGAGTGAAGTAAAAGTCCTTTCGATGATGTCAAAATTAGTTGGCTATGATGAAACGAAAAGCTTTGGTTACACAACATGGGGTGGGCAAGGTGCCGTATTTAGCGGTCTGCGCTTAGCCATCGCCAAACAATTTCCGAATGCGAAGGAAGAGGGCGTGCCTAATAACTTATATTGCTTCGCCTCTGAAAATGCGCACTATAGCCTACTGAAATCAATTGAAGCGGTTGGCATTGGTAGCAATCATCTTGTGCGCGTTAAAGCATGCGCGGATCATTCAATGGATTTAGAAGATTTAAACATGCAAATGCGCGCGGTAATTCGTCAAGGCGGGATTCCGGTCTATGTCGTCGCGACAACGGGTACGACAGATAGCTTCGGCATTGATGATGTAGCGGGTGTTAAAGCCATTACAACCGCACTTGAGAAAGAATTTACGTTAAAACCGATTCATATTCATGCCGACTCTGCGCTTGGCGGGTTCTATAGTTTCTTCAATGATTATAATTTTGATACTAATCCATTAGATTTTGAAGCACCTGTAACAGCAGCTTTATTACAAATTCGTGAGCGTATGCAGCATATTCACCTTGCTGACTCACTATGCTTTGACTTCCAAAAGCTCGGTCAAACACCTTATTTAACAAGTCTTTTCCTCGTGAAAGATGGTAGCTCACTTGGCTTGCTTGATTTAGAAGATTTTGATACACCTTATGTAGGAAATCGCGGCTATGGCTCCTATCATACGGGCTATACATTAGAATGCTCACGCATGGGTAGCTCCATTGCGATTTATGCGGCATTACGTGCATTCGGTAAGGAAAATTACCAGGCACTACTCGCAAATTATGTGCGTGTGAATTTACAGTTCCGTGAGCAATTAGCCGCGCAGGTTCCATCTGTTGAAGTCGTCAATCCGTTAAATATTGGACCAGTAACCGCCATTCGTTATTATGGTAATAATACAACGTGGGCACAAGAGGTTGCTGGACAAGCAACAGCTGCACAAATTGAAGCAGTGAATGCGGCAAATAGCGCTTGGTTTGAATTACTTGGTGCACAGCGTGAGGATGTATTCTTCGGCGATACGACGCGTGTTTGCACCGTACTTGCACAGGATACGAAGCAATTTATTCCAGTGGCAGCAGCAAAATTATTTACGATTTCACCTTATACAGAAGTGACGCATATTCCACACTTTATCGAGGTCTTACAACAAACAATTGCACAGCTAGAGGTACAACATGAAGTTCATGCGTAATTATAAAAATTCATTGTTTATGAAGTTTATGATGAGCTTCACACTTCCCGTTACCATTGTCGCGCTGGTTTTTAGTACCATTTTATATATGACAACGATGCATATTATTAATAATTATATGCTGCCGGAATTCGAGGATAAGCTGAATATCGTATCAAAGGAAATTAAAGCAGATATCTCGTCGAATTTAGTCCAGCAAGCAGATACGAATGATAACAAGGCATATGAGGAGCTCCTTAATATAATTAATAAGGCTCAGCAAAACGTCGGTGTCGAAAATGTTTATGTGTTATCACGTACAGGAAGCGAGCATATTGTGGCGCTTAGTCAAACTGACAATCATAATAATAGCTACAGCTTTGATCCAAAGATGCATACAGCGCTAGACAATAGCTCAACGCAAATTAGTGACATTTATACGGATGAGTATGGTGTACACAAATCGATTTTCATTCCGTTTGACAATACAGATATTATTTTAGGGCTTGATATGGATGCATCTTTTATTAAGCATTTAACGTCTCTTGTGATTTGGGTTTCAGTAGCGGTGCTTGTTATCGCGATTTTATTAAGCATTGTCACAGCATGGTTCATTACACGTCGTACATTAAAACCGATTCACGAGACATTAGAATTTGTTCAAACCGCCGCAAATGGGGATTTGACAGTGGAGCCATTTGAGCTTAAAACGAATGATGAAATTGCACAGCTCACAACAGGAGTATTCAAAATGGTACATGACTTACGTGGTCTTATTGGCGATGTCAGTCTGAACAGCGAACAAGTAGCCGCTACTTCTGTTGAGCTTTCTGCGAATGTACAGCAAAGCAGCGCAACTATTGAAGAAATTACGTCCTCTGTACAGGAAGTGGCGATGCGCACAGAAACGCAGTCAGAAGCGGTGAATCATATGAATGATACTGTAACGACCATCTCGCATGATTTAACGGAGATTTCTGTTTTTACAAAAGAAGTCGCACAAAGTGCCAATGTCGCAACCTCTACAGCGTATGCAGGCAATGAAACCATACAAAAGGCTGTGGCACAATTAGCTATTACATCGGATAAAATCGAACATACCGCGTTCATTATTCAGCGCTTAAATGATTATTCGAACGAAATTGGTCAAATCGTCAACTTGATTTCGGCTATTACCGACCAAACGAATTTACTCGCACTAAACGCATCCATCGAAGCAGCTCGTGCTGGTGAGCATGGTAAGGGCTTTGCGGTTGTTGCCGAGGAGGTGCGTAAACTCGCCGACCAATCTCAAAATGCCGCAAGTGACATTCAAGCGCGAATTAATGGCGTGAAGGAAGAATCTCTCCAAGCAGTTGAGGCCATGACTATCAGCACACAAAACTTACAGGAAAGTTCGGTCATGTTTAAAGCGGCTGGTGCATCCTTCCAAGAAATTTACACCGATGTCTCAAGTTTATCAACGAAATTTGATGGGACGCAGCAGTCCATTGAGCAATTAACAACTGCACTTTCTGAAATGTCTCATACGATGCAACAAGTGAATGACTCAATTGCGACAAGTGCGGCCAATACTCAAAATGTGGCAGCGGCTTCTGAGGAGCAATCTGCAAGCATTGAAGAAATTACGCATTCTGCGATGAATTTATCAGATATGGCAGATGAGCTGAAGCTTTCTTTATCAAAATTTAATGTGTAACGAAAAAGTAGCATCCCTTTTTATGGCGGATGCTACTTTTTTAGTCTGCTATCGTTGTTTTCATCAAGCGTTCATCATCTTCCTGCGGTGTCCCGCGACCATCACGATTATTCGTTATAAAATACAATGTGTGATCGATAAGCATCACATCGCGAATACGTCCGACATCACTGACAATTTTACGTTGTTTTTTCGTTTTTAAATCAAATTCGATAATGGCTGTACCGCGTAATGCGGCGACATATAGCTTATCACCCGAAGCGGCCATCCCAGACGGCGCCCACGTTGTGTCGTTGCCAGAGGTGAAAAGTGGCGTCTCCATGCCCTGCTTCTCCTCGGTCCCTTCAATGACCGGCCAGCCATAGTTTTTCCCTGCTTCAATGCGATTAATCTCATCATGTGCGCTATTGCCATGCTCACTCGCATACAATGTCTTACCAAGCCATACGAGCCCCTGTGGATTACGATGGCCATAGCTATACACATAGGAATCGGTCTCTGGATTATCCGCTGGCACTGAGCCATCTAAATTAAGTCGTAAAATCTTTCCCGCTAGCTGCGTTTTGTCCTGTGCATTATCTGGCTCGGAGGCATCGCCAGCAGTAGCGTATAATTTATTATCAGGTCCAATTTTTAATCGCCCACCATGATGATAAGTCCCACTTGGAATCTTATCGAGTAAAATCTTTTTTTCGCGCCATGCTTTTTGATTATAGGACAGTTCGACAATGCGATTAAACTGACCCTCGGTGCTTTCATACGTGTAATACGCATAGGCTGTATTGGACGCCGCAAAATCTGGTGCCAGCACAAAGCCAAGTAATCCCGCTTCCGATGCCGTTGCAAGTGGCTCACTAAGCGTTATGTTTTGCCGTGTTACCTTGCCATCCTCGATTTTTACAATATGACCCGGTCGTTCGGTAATGTAAAATGTATCATCCACACGCTCCATTGCCCACGGTGTATTTAACTCCTTCGCCACCATTTGCTCCTTAGGCTCTTTAACTGGCGCCGCGTCATTTGAAGAACAACCTGTCAATATGAGTAGCGCTATACTAAGACCTACCCATCGCTTCATGACATCACCCCTTTGCAATCTGTTCCCGATTTTAGAAAAAAAGAACCGCGCAAATGCACGACTCTAATTAATCTTGGGACAAATAATTGAAATCTTTTTCACTCAGTTCTGGAAGTGTGACATCAAGCTTTAATACATGTACTAATCCCTCTACATACGTACGAATGGCGCGCATTTCAAAAGGAAAATCAAATTCAAATTCCTCGGCTACTTTGACACTTTCCATAAAATAGGAACAATTATATTTCATGTCTAAAAGATCATCATTGAACCTTAAAACATCTTCATACGCCGCTTCAGATAACTCGAACGTGGAAATTAAAAATAATTTGATATGATTGCCATCCTCAGCCTTTTTTTGTGGCCGTCTTTCATCATAAATTAATAAAAATGCCGTTCTGTCATCATCATTTACGATGATATTAAAGAACTCGATATCACGTAATTTTAATAATCGTTTAAATCTAGTAGTCATTGCGTGGCTCCTGTTCTTGTTTATCTCTTAAAATTAGTGTAGCTCATCCATTACCATTAAAAAACCCAGAATAAGGCATCTAAAATGCCTTATTCTGGGTTCAATTCTACCTATTCCGCTTCGGCTAAATGACCATCTTGCATACGTAATATTCTATTACATTGATTGGCCACTTGCATATCATGTGTGACGATAATAATCGTTTTACCTTCTTTATTCAATTGCTTGAATATAGCCATGATTTCAGCAGTTGTTTGTTCATCAAGAGCACCTGTTGGCTCATCTGCCAGTAAAATTTCAGGGTCATTAATAAGTGCGCGCGCAATCGCTACACGTTGTTTTTGACCACCTGATAAATCCGTTACTTTTGAATTTATTTTTTCAGCAATGCTGAGTTTTTCTAGTAATGGCAAAAGCTCTTTTTTTCGTTGTTTTTTCAATTCTTTCTTTTTTTCATACATAAGCGGTAAAAGAATATTTTTCTTAACCGAATAATAATCAATCAATGCGAAATCCTGCAAAATAAATCCGATTTCTTGATTGCGATAGTTTGCTAATGATTGATCATTCATCGTCGCCATATCTTTTCCGTTTAATGTATATGTACCACTTGAAGGACTATCAATACATCCTAACATACGTAATAATGTTGATTTCCCTGAACCAGATGTACCAATAATTGCTACAAGTTCTCCGGGATTTAACGTCATATTTATATTTTTCAATGCATAAACAGGCTCTTTTGATGCAAGATTATAAGTCTTTGTCATATGCTCAATTTCTAATAAAGTCATTGTTACCTCCAGCGTAGCATTTGATCAATTGTTGTGCGCATTATTTTTACAATAGGAATAATCCACAATAACAAGCAGCTTACAATTGTAATGATAAAGGATGTGATAAGTTGATTGGCATCATGCATAAAAATAGCACTAATACTATTAGCCAGGACAAATAGCAGAACTAGCTGCATACAAACTCGGAAAATAATATCTTTTTTTGTAGCTCCTGATAAAATATGAACACCGAATTCATACGTATACTGGATGATAAATTGTAGATAGGCAACCGTAATACTAATAAATGTGAAGATTAAAATGAGCAAGGTAAGCATTAGCTGCATTTGTATCCACTTTGTTTTATCCTGTATGACATACTTTACTTGCTGACTCAAATCACTATACGTCCAAGTAAACAGATTATGATTATTTCCCTTTTCAACGATATCTTTTACAATGGTTTCATCAGAAGTTGCAATATAGGTTGCACTTAAAAGCGCATAATATTCCATTCCACCCGTCATATAATGTTTATTTTGTGGGTATAAAATTGTGTTGTCCAATGAGATAAATTCGCGATTACTTGAAATATCGATATAGCTCATACCAGACTTTAAAATGCCAATGACTTTATACTGATCGCCACCTGCATCCTGTATGACCTCATGAAGTGATATGGATTTTGCTAATTCACTTCCAATAACAATCGGTTTTATTTTTTTCTTATCCGCATATTCAGTCTGGTTAAAGTAGCGCCCTTCAGCGACCTCTAATTTAAAATACTGTTTCAATTCGTCTGTAGCATTTAATGTAGGAACGTCTGCATAATTCCCTTCATGCGTGATTGTATCTAAACTTTCACGAAAAAGTTCTTTATCAAAAGGAAGGGAATTTGAAAATAAAGAAAAAATATCGGCATTATAATTGCCACTGTATAGCGTATCATATAGTTTTTCAAAATAGTGAAGAGCTCGTTTATTATCATCATCAATTAGTTCATCGAAATGGGCTTCAGTTGTAAAATCTTTCATGAAATAAATGGGTGTATCCATTGTTAGGCGAGTTACTTCTTGCTTCATTTTTTTTAAATCTTTTATACTCGCAATAGCGAAGTTTGATATAAATAGTAATAAAGTAATTTGGATTAGTAGCAATAACGAAATCCATTTTCGACGCCACAAGTCAGTGATAGCAAAATGAATTGATTTCATGAGCGAGCACCTCTTTTATAAATTGTATAGCGTCTTGTATAAAATAAAATGCTAGGCCATGTAATGCATGTGCTAAAAATAAAGCAAAAAATAAAGGATACTATAATCGATTGCCACTGCATATCTGTAAATAAAATGTCAAATACATGACTTAAATAAATAAAATAGGCAAGGCTTATACCGGCAAGGAAACTTGCAATAATTATTTTCCAATAATCATATAAAAGCTTGTAGCGTAATGCAGCCTTAGAAGCCCCTATTAAGAATAGCACCTTTATTTCTTTCTCACGAGATGCTAACCATGTAGTAATTGTGCTGATTGTATTGACAAGGATAAGAATTAACGTCAGCAATAATACACCAATTACGATTATTTGATCTTTCACTACAAGTATTAGACGGTCTTTTAATGCCAATCGAACATCTGATAATTCATACTGGAATGATTCATCCACAAAAGCATCTAAGACTTTTGTCAAATCATTTTTTGAAACACCATCAACGATAAACTCACCGTTTAAAGAAGCATTTGTATTCATCCCTATATAGAGAGACGCTGGTAAAAACAGATTTGTCTCTTGTGGAGAAAAAAGTTTTTTTACTTCATAGGTTTTTCCATACGCAGAAATCAAAGGCGGATTATGACCTTGTATATTATTTTCATACGCTTTACTTAATAAAGCGGCATTACTTGGTAAGCTATCGATTTTTTTTGGACCAGCTAGTGGGAATACCGCATTATGAATAGATAATCTTTTCATATCAGTAGTAGAAGTGTTCTTTAATACGAAGAAAGAATCATCGTTTTCTTGTAAGTTTTGAACAAATTGTTTAATGGTTAATTTAGGATTCTCTGTTGACATAGTAACTTTAATACTGTCAGCATGTACACCATCCTCCAATTTACCGGTTTGTGCAAATGAGTGCTGTAATGCGGAGAAAGTTAAACAGACAAACATAAATAAGACCGTATAATAAATAGATAAATAGATTTTTTATACAATGGTTTAATCCTCTACTTAAAATAAGTAAATGTATTACTTGTTACAGCTGTTTTGAATGGATTATTATATTTATCTATCGTTTTTTTGTAGAATCCTTTTGATTTTTTTGAAGCAGGTTTTTTAGAGTACTTCCATCCAGAGTTGTAATCACCCTCTTTAATGCGTACAGCAGTTTGCTTTACATATTTCCCTTTTTTCAAATTTTTAGTTGCTGCAGCATGTGTAGCAGTCGTTTTAATACCGCTTGAGAACCATGACGAAACTTTTACTTTTGTACCCGAAGAAGCAGAATATCCAAATAATGTTTGAGCTTTTGCTGGCAGAGTTGCAGTCAATGTAGAAGTAGCAACCACCGTAGCAATTATTATTTTTAATCCCATTTTGTTTTCCATAAAGAAACCTCTTTTCTTTTTTAATAAAATAATTCTACCATAAAATAACATTAAATTATTAATAAAAATTCAAAATAGTACATTTTTATTAATAATTAGAAAAAATGGAATTTTAAAGTAAAGTACCATAGCAGAATGATTTTTAATTTTAAAATCCAACAAGTTAAACGTATAATTATCGTGAATTCATATTATTCAATCTTGAGACAGATGAAAAATAAGAAAGCATTTATCTTATTTATTATCTGATATAATAAATATATAAAATTCTATTTATGTATTTTTTTGTAATATCTTAAATAGAAATCAGGAGGTCAGGAGGTATTTGATGGAAAAGAAAAAGTTAATTATATTTTTAAGTTTCGTTTTATTATTCATATCGCTTTTTGTATCTATTTTCATTTTATTATTTAATGGCTATTACAAAGCGGCACTAATCTTATTTGGCGTGTTAATGTTCTTAATTACTCTTATTACTAATTCAACTTCTACAGATAATGAAGTATATATTTATAAAAAAATTCACGAAAATAATAGAAAATAAAGTCTTATATACTTCCACAAATCAGAAAAGCCACAATCAATATTGATTCGTGGCTTTCCCCTTTTTCCTAGATGAATTTATGATACACTTAACATTTTTCTGTGGTATGCGTATGAAACCAATGTAGCAAAAATAACGATACATAGCACTACGGATAAAATGATAATCTCTGTATTTTCTTTAAATAAAATCGACAGGCAAATCACAAGTATTCCAGCTAACATCAACAGATAGCCTGCAAAGAAATTTGATTTTCGCCAAACGATTTCATTTGAAAGTGTCCACGGTAATCTTAACCCAAATGCAGCATTCGGCTTTGTACGTGGCATAAAATTACCTAAAATGAACATCATAATCCCAACTATTATCCTCGCATAAACATCATTCGTTATTTCTATTGGCTTCTCTAACAAGATAAAACTAATTTGGAATGTAATCAATACACATTGGCTTAAAAGAGTCATTAAGAGAATGGTGCTTTTAGAGCCACTATTTTTTTGGCTGCTTACTGTTATAACGGAAGTAATAGCCGTAAGCACTAAACAAATCGGGAGCACCCACCTTGCGATAAAGTCCTCTGTAGAAATATTCGATGTAAACATAGCAATTAACATACTAACGATTGGAATACAAACTATAAAGAATTTCATCTTCTGTCTCTCTTCACTGTTTTAGTTTTAATATCCAGCTATAAATATCTTGAAGAACGGTTGTATTTAACGAGTAATAAATGAATTGTCCCTTTTTCTCTTGTGTTATTAACCCTGCTGTTTTCAATATTGTTAAATGATGTGAAATACTTGGCTTACTAATTGAAAAATAATCAGCAATTTCACCAGCTGTTAAATCTTTTTCTTTCAGTCTATCAAGTATTTCCCTCCTTGTTGGGTCTGCTAGAGCTTTAAATACATCGTTTCTCATTTTGTCGCCACACTTAGTTAGTTAGGTAATCATCTAAATACAGGTTAAAATAAAATACAATAAATGTAAATAATGGAATAAATAAAAAATACCAAATCGACGTTTTTGAAACTTATTTTGTATGCTTATTACAACTAATAATGAACATACTAATGTTATAATGGATAATAATGTAAAATAGAGGTGTTGATAATTGGCAATCAGTAAAATTCAGGTTAACTTTTTTGCTACTAGCAATAATCGTTTTTGGCTATCATTTTTTTAATTTAATTTCACTTTGGTCTACGATACCATCAAAAATTGCAATTCATTTTACAAATGATACGCCAGATCAATGGGGATCTAAATATGTACTATTCATCTTACTATTTTTGAGTTTTCTTATATGGTATTTCATGAACTTACTTATTAAATATCTTATTAAATCCCCTCACAAGATGAATTATATAAATTTAACAGAAGCAAATAAAACGACTCAATTTGTATGCTCTCAAAAAATGGTGATACTACTTCAATTCTGTATCTTTATCTGCCTAATCTTCGCAAATGAAGCACTTTTAAATTATTCAGCTGACCTTGATCATACAATAGCTTTTTCAATATCACTTACATTTTTAGGTCTGTGTGTCATCCTTCCTTTCTATAATCTATTTTGGGCAGCAAGATTGAACTATTAAGCTAAGTAAATAAGCGTAACTTCCTCTGTAAAATGGTGAGTAGCACTATATGCCAGTGAATTATTTTGAATATCCAAATAATACTTACTTAATGTTCGCAACTAAATTGAATAAATATAGATATTTCGAAACATGAAATTTATATAAAAATAGTAATATATTAACTATTATTACAATATATGAATGTTATAATGGATAATGAACGAAATTTGAAGGGATGCGTTATTATATGAAACATATTGGAAAATTAACTATGGCCGCTGTTGTTGCAGCTTCTACTCTTTCTGCTACAAGTGCTCAGGCAGCAGTATCTACTACAACAAAATACGCTGTTTTTGAAGATTTAACAGGAAGCTTAAATATTCGTGCAAGTGCGAGCACGAAATCTAAAGTAGTTGGAAAATATGCATTTAATGCCAAAGTAAAAGTTATTAAAAGCTACAACAAAAATTGGTATCAAGTCCTTTATAAAGGTAAAAAACGTTATGTAAGCAAACAATATGTAGCGAAGTTACCAGCTGTAATTGCTCTGGGTTCAGCTAATACAAGCAAAGGTGTAAATTTAAACGTGCGTGCTTCTAAAAGCTCGAAATCAAAAATCATTGGTACGTATAAAAACAATCAAGATGTTCAAATCAGCTATGCTGGTTATAACTCTCCTTGGTACCAAGTCGTATACAAAGGAAAAGTAGGTTATGTTCATTCAGATTATATTGATAATATCCGTGAACTTTTATCTTAATTAATTGAATATATAAGCAAAAAAAGCAGACCAATCATGAACTGCACCCCAATTGTTAGACACAATCTAACAATTGGAGGTGTGGTTTTTTTTACGACGAAATTTACGAGCGCATTAAAATTAGCGATTGTACAGGGATTTAATCCAAATGAAAATTCACAAAAAGAGTATGCCTCTCAGGTGTGTGTCACAAGATCCCA
>NZ_JBHUOR010000130.1:0-42195 GCF_042686175.1 Kurthia populi
TACAGACGTATGGATGGATGGTGAAGATAACGGGCTTATCGAAGTCCATCGTTTCGGAGAATCATCAAAATATAATGACGCTGAATTCATCGCACACGCTAGACAAGATGTGCCAGCGCTAATTGCAGAGGTTGAACGATTACGTGAAGCACTTCTATTGATTCAAAATTCAGATACGTGGTTAATTGAACCAAGTCCTATGATGCACACAATAGAAGAAGTTTATCACGCTTGTGTAGATATAGCTGATAAAACATTGGGAGGTGCGCAAAAATGACAACAGCACATTACAAATACACAAAGGCTGAAATCGATAAAATCGTGAAATCAATGAAAATTGTCATCGATACACGCGAAAAAGCTAACGAGCATGTGCGTGAATATCTAGCAGGTAAAGGCGTATCATTCATTAGTCGTAAATTAGACACTGGTGATTATTCAGCTGTCATACCACGCAATCCTGAACTCGGCATCATGCGAGATATTTATTTAGACGCATGCTTGGAACGCAAGAACAGCATCGATGAAATCACAGGAAATTTACAAAAAGACACAGAAACAGCATTTGAAAATGAGTTACGTAGGTCGCAGGGCAAGCCTTTTGTGCTCGTAATTGAAGATGCCAAAGGTTACGAAAAAATCTTACTTGGCAAATATCGCAGTAAATACGAGCCGAGAGCGTTACTTGGTCGCTTAAAAGCATTTGAAGCACGTTACAATTTCAGCATCGTTTATTTAGATAAAAAATACATGGGCAATTACATTTATCATCATTTCTTTTATCAAGTTAAGGAGTATTTAAAAAATGGCGTAGGGATTGATTTTGATACGGAAGGAGATGCACAAGATGTTTAATACAACTTCAAAAAGCGACACACTCTATTTAATCGCTAATGTAGATGAACATGGAAATGTTATTAATTTTCCGATGGGCGGTGGTAGCAGTACACGCCCGACAATTAAGGCGCACGACAATTTAACATCTGCTAAACGGTCATTACGCCATTTTAAAGGCGCTGTAATTGTGCGTGCAACAGGATTCCGAGTATTTGATGTGGAAGGTGGAGATGGGAATGCGTGAGATTAATTTTCGTGCGTGGAATGAAGTAGAAGGGTTTTTAGATACAGCGTGGTCGATTGATTTTGAACACAGATTAGTATGTCACAGAGCGCATAATCAATCTGATTTAGATGATTGTGTGTTAATGCAATACACAGGTTTGCAAGACAAAAATGGTCGTGAGATTTATGAGGGGGATATTACAATAGACGGTTATGGCACAGTAACAGTTATTGAAAATGATGGTTTTCAATGGCTTGAAAGAATAGTGAGGTTAAGGGATAGACATATTAGTAAAGAGATTTTAATTATGACGAAAGCTAATGCTTTTCGTTGTGAAGTTATCGGAAATATTTATGAAAATCCAGAATTATTAGAGGTGAAGGAGAATGAGTAACAAAATGACAACAGAAGAACATATCTTAGCAAATACAGTATTACGCAAAATTACGGACGAATTAAAGCAACGTCCACAAGCAGAACGAACATTAGCGGTAGCAGATATGCAAACTGCAAAAGGTGTTGCGAAATATCCAGAAACAGTGAATCCGTCATCAAAGAATATCGTTGAATGGTTACAGCATCGATTCGAAGAAGATTTCGATGGTCTTGTATACACAGCTTGTGCGCTCGAAGTCGTGGAAGATATGCAGCATCGATTTAACGAAATGCAAACAGCTTTAAAACTAATCTTAGATGACACAATTACAGTCGCAGATTACGAAGAAACGATTCAAAATGTCCGTTATATTGCAAAACAAGGATTAGAAAATGCATAATGTGCCTATTTTTCATATCAGACTTTGTGTGTAACGCATTTTAAATAAAAAAACATAGTGTAACTAAGTGTAACGTCTAAAAGCTCTTAGACGTAATTTTTAGGGGTTTTACGTTACTTGTAGTAAACAAAAAAATCGAGCGACACATTTTACGCAATATTGAATAAGTGAATAATTCTATATATGCCTAAATGTCAAAATAGAAAAATGTCTAAATGTCTAAATGGAGAAAGAGGGAAAAAGATGAATGAATTAGTATATCTAGTAGAAGAATGGTCAAAAGATAAGGGATTAAACAATGCGGATCCAACGAAACAATTTTTAAAAGTGTCGGAGGAATCTGGTGAAATTGCTGCGGCAATGGCTCGTGGTCAACATGAAGAACTGAAAGATGCGATTGGTGACACAATCGTGACTTTAATTATTTTATCGCAACAGTATGGTTTAACTGTGGAAGAATGTCTGGCACAAGCATATGGCGTGATTAGTAAACGTACTGGCGAGATGGTCAATGGTGTATTTGTTAAATCAGAGGACTTATAAAATAAGAAGGTGAAAATATGAATAAAGCCGGACGGAAAGCTGGACTCTATAATTTCTATAAAAATAACTTTTATATAATGACTGGAACAGTTAAAGAAATTGCAATAGCCACTGGATTATCAGTAAAAAAAATTAGAACACAAACAAAAAAGCCAGCATGGACTATTGTGGTGGTTCGTCTTGGTGATAATGAGTTTTCTCTTTATGAAGGAGATAAATATATTTTTACTGGTAGCAAAAAAGAAATTGCCGAGCATCTTAATATTGCAGAATCTACGGTTTCTTTTTATACAAGGCCTGCTTACATTGAAAGAATTGAGAAACAAAAAGATAAATATTATTTGGAGGAAGTTGAATGAATCACATACCTAAGTTAGAACTTACAGAATTAGAAACAAAACAAAGAAAGTGTAAATGCTTACCTAGATGTGAGGAATATTTCAATGTGGATGGTTTCGATATTTATTGCAAAGGAACTTTAGAACAATTTGCTGTTTCAATTCTTAATCAAGTAAATGGAACGAATATAGCACAAGGTAATTTAAATAATCGTGGTTGGACCACACAACAAGAACAACAGATTATAAAGTATGTTGAAAGCAACGGAGTAAAGTTTGGCACATATCGCATTATCGGAGAAATGATTGGCAAACCACGTGAAGCAGTTAAACGAAAAGTATATGACTTAGAAAAGCAAGGACGACTAAAAAGAAAATAGGAAGGAGGAAAATTAATTGTCTACATTGTCACGAAATGATATTAAAAAAATTGAAGATTATTGGATTAATATTAAAGAATATAAAAAAAAATTACAATATCGCGAATGGGAATTGTTACATAAACACCAAATGCCAGACGAAAATATTGGTGGAGGACGTAGCAATAGGACATCTGATAATACATTCGTAAAAGCTACAGCACTTGTGGAAGATAGAAAATATCAATCATTACGTGCAATTGTAGAAGGAATTGAAAAATTATATGAAGAATTAGATGTGGATTCTAAAACAATAGTAGATATGCGTTACTGGGATAACGGAAGTAACTTTTATGAGTGGGAAGAAATTGCAGATAATCTTTATATATCTCGAAGTAAAGTGTTAAGAAAAAGAAATGCACTACTAGATAAAACTGCAGATGTAATTGGTTTTGTATAGTGAACTTTCTAACACTAGCGAAGTTCACAAAAAATCAGTGTAAATTAGTATTATAGAAAAAATAAAGAATAGTCAAAGTAATTAACGAGCACTTTATTCTTTTTTAGCATTCTATCTCGTGAGTACATTCACAACAATCAAGTGCCTAGTAACCATTTGATTGTGTACTCATTCAAGTGTATAAGGTGAGTTCATGTCATGTAAATCCTCCAAGTTTGCGAACGTGTAACTATTATAAAGGCGAGTACGCACTACCTTGTACACTTGTATGAGTATATAGATTGTTACTCAAAGTTATGTAAATACTTTTCCCAGAAGGTTGGTGATTCCTTTTGCTTTATCCATTCGATATGAATAGAAAGTGAAGGTGATCAATAGCTATCTCGTTTAGTACACGTTACGTACTACTAATTAAATAGGTGAGTTGAGCATAGCAGCAGGACTCACGATACTAAGGCCACATACCTTTCACGTATGATGGTCTTTTATTATGTAATTACATTTGTACATATAGACATTAATGTATAAATGTAAATATAGAATTATAGATAAATGGATAAGGAGTGTAGAAGATATGACGAATACTTATTTAGTAGCATTAGTAGATGGTCAACGCTTTTCTGTAGATGATATCGTACGACTTGATGATACAAATAATACGTACTCATTCTACGATTCATTAGGCAATATTGTTTATTCAGTTCCTTTTATTAGAGTAGAAGGTGTTTGGTTGAGTAGCATCGACTTTATAAACGATATCAAAGCAGAAGGCAGTGAATAACAATGCCATATGTGAAAGGCAAGAAGGTAAATCCTTTCTATTTATCACGCTCATGGAAAGATAAACGACTTGAAATCTTGGAACGTGATAATTACGAATGTGTCATGTGCAAATCAGAAGGTCGTGTTACTACACGAAATGATGCCATTTTAGAAATCGACCATATTCAAGAATTAGATGATTATCCAGAGCTTGCACTGGTCGATGAAAATTTGCGTACGCTTTGTCGCAGCTGTCACAACAAAAGGCACAAACGATTTGGATTTACACCAAAAAAAAATAAATGGGCAGACGATGAACGTTTTGATTAGTACCCCGGCCTTTAATTTTTCCAACTTTTTCCAACTTGGGAAACCGGTGGTTGGGCTGTACTGTCCAAATTTTTCTTTAAATGCACTCATATTAGGGGTGCTACATAAAAGCTACGAGGGGGGAGGGGTGTAAATGGATTTAGATAATATCAAAGAGCAGCTAATGAGTCGCATCGATCAAGACGACTTGCTGGAAGTAAATAAAGTTGAGCGCATGATTGGGTTCATGAATGATTTGCAGAAATGCGATGAAAAAATTGAAGCTGAAGGGATTTCACAAATTACGGAAAATGGTTCCCAGCGCTTTAATAAGAGCCATCCGTTGTTAAATGAAAAGATTAAAATTAATGGCCAGCTTATCGCATTAGAAAAAACAATCAACTTTATCAGTGAAGGTACTGCTGCTACTGATAATGATGTGGAAGTATCGGAGAGTGATTTAATTTGATTGTAAATAAGCATGTTGCTAACTATATCCAGTTGTATCATGACGGAAAAATAAAATTAAATAAAGAACGTATCATGTTAATTAACTACTTAGAGAAATATGTATTTAGTCGTGATGATATTTATTTTGATGATGAAATGATAGAAAATGCTATTCGTTTCACTGAAAAATGGTACTTCAAATTAACTGATACAGATAAATTTTTGTACGCGTTTGTTTTCTTGTTTTTTAAAGAGAACGGGCGCGTTTTTTATCGCAAATCTTTATGGCTGGTTGCACGTGGTTTTGGTAAGAATGGTAAAATTTCAGCTTTATGTAATTTCCTTATCAGTCCATTGCATGGCATCGATGAATACAATATTTCATTAGTAGCCAATTCAGAAGAACAAGCACGAACAAGTTTCGATGAATGTTACAACGCAATTGGTCGCGGTGGCGCATTAAGCAAAATGTTTAAGCGTACGAAAACACAAATCGTTTCAAATAAAACATATGCGATTTTGAAATACCGAACTTCAAACGGTGAAACAAAGGATGGCCTGCGTGATGGCGCAGTCGTATTCGATGAAATACATCAATACGAATCAAACAAAGATGTTGCCGTCCACATTTCGGGTTTAGGTAAGAAAAAGAATCCACGTGAATTTTACATCGGTACAGATGGTTATGTGCGTGATGGATTTTTAGATGGCATGAAAGAGCTTTCGTTGAAAGTGTTAAAAGGTGAAGCACGTGTAAATGCGATATTTCCATTTATCTGCAAAATCGATAATGAGGATGAAGTTAATAATGCGAATGCATGGGAGAAAGCTAATCCGATGTTATGCCAGCCACGCAACGACTACGCCAATGAATTATATGCAACGATTTATGAAGAATATGAAAACTTGCAAGATGATCCGTCAACGTATGAAGAATTTATCACTAAACGTATGAACTTGCCGAAAGTGGATTTAGAAAAATCGGTAGCAAAAGAAGAAGAAATTCAAGCTACAAATCGTCCATTGCCAGAGTATAAAGGTAAAGAAGTAATTGGCTGTATTGATTTTGCCAGTATTCGCGATTTCACAGCATGTGGCTTACTGTATCGCAACAACGAAGATTATTGTTTTGATACACATTCATTTGTCCGAAAAGAATTTGTAGATAAGTTTTATGGCTATTCGATGAAGCCAGATGAATCTAAGAAAGAAAAGTTCGCGCCTATTCGGGACTGGGAACAACAAGGGTTATTAACTGTCTTGGATGAACCAACAATCGATGTAAAAAAAGTAGTTGGTTGGTTTGTGAAGCAGCGTGAGCATTGCTACATCAAAAAAATTATTGCCGATAATTTTCGAATGGAGTTATTACGTTCTGAATTTGAAGCAAATGGTTTTGAAGTTGAAGTAATTAGAAATCCACGTGCGATCCACTCGTTACTGGCACCACGTATTGAAACAGCTTTTGCTAATCATCATATTGTTTTTGGTAATAATCCTTTAATGCGTTGGTATACACGTAATGTGTTGGTCAAAACAGATGGAAAAGGAAATAAAACGTATGAAAAGAAAGAGCCTATTCGACGTAAAACAGACGGGTTCCAATGCTTTGTGCATGGTATGTATAGAGCAGACGAAGTATTAACGATTGATATTAGTAGTGAACTTGATGCATTGAGCGCACTCAACTTCTAACTACTACAACTGTGGAAGGGAGGTGAGGGAAATAGGATTTATTAGTGATGTTTTAAAAAGGAATAGTGAGCTTGAATGGTTATACGATTTAGAGTTTGCTGTAGATATTGAACAAAAGACATATCTAAAGGAATTAGCAATTGAAACTTGCTCTAACTTTATAGCTCGTACCATTTCACAGACTGATTTTAGGCACATGAAAGATAAAAGAAAACATGAAAAAGGCTGGAATTATCTTTTAAATGTTCGGCCCAATACGGATATGAGTGCTTCAGATTTTTGGCAAGCAGTTGTAAATAAATTGATTCGTGAAAATGAAGTGCTTATTATTCCATACGAAAATCAAATGTTAATCGCTGATAGTTTTTACAGACGCGAATATGCTTTGTTCCCAGATGTATTTGAAAATGTGACAGTTAAAAATTTCACCTTTAATAATAAAACTTGGGATATGGATGATGTGATTTATTTAACCTACAATAATAATCATTTGTCAGGATTTTTAGATGGTCTTACAAAAGATTATGCAGAGCTTTTCGGTGCGTTAATTACAGCGTCCAAACGAAGTTACCAGGTACGTGGTTCAATTAACTTTGACTCAATTCAATCATTAAGCGCTGAAAAACAGCAGTCTTATATTGATAAGATTTTAGGAGCCGTTAAAAATTCAGTGACAGCAATCTTTCCTTTATCAAAAGGTATTGAGTACAAAGAATATTCAAATGGAAGTGTAAAAGGTCCATCACTTGAAGATGTCGAAAAAGTTAAACGTGCATTGATTGATGATGTGGCCAACATCTTAGGTATACCAATTAATTTGGTTCATGGTGATGTGGCGGATCTCGAAGGTGCGATGAAAGCCTATATTAAATTTTGTATTGGTCCACTTCTTAAAAAAATTCAAGATGAATTAAATGCAAAGTTAGATTTAGGAGCAAACGAATATATTGATGTTAAAGGCATCACTAACAACAACGTTGTCGATAAAGCTGAAGCAGTCGATAAATTAGTTGCTAGTGGTGCTTTCACACGTAATGAAGTTCGTGAGTTATTTGGATTTGAACGAGCAGATGATGAAGAACTTGATAAATATGTAATCACTAAAAACTATGAAACTGTGGAAGATTCCGCATTGAAGGGAGGTGAAAAAGACAGTGAAGCATAAAATCAAAGGTGACATTACTTCATGGAATGGGAGCATTTATGATTTCAATTCTAAGATGCGTAATGTGAAAGATGATGAAGATATTGAATTAGAAATCAATTCATATGGTGGCGATGTTTTTGCTGGTATCGATATTATGAATACCCTACGAGGTCATAAAGGCAACGTAACAATTACCATCACAGGTATTGCTGCATCTGCTGCATCAATCATTGCAATGGGAGCAAACAAAATCAAAATGTATGCTAACACTCAACTTATGGTCCACAATGCTTGGACAATGGTAGCTGGCAATGCAAAACAATTACGTAAAGTTGCTGATGTTTTGGATTCGATTGGTGAATCAGTTTTAGCGTCATATACACATCGTGTAGATGCAAAAACAGTAAAAAAGCTACTCGATGAAGAAACATACTTATCTGCAGCGAAAGCAAAAGAGCTTGGGTTCATTGATGAAATTGTGGAAGGTACAGCTGAAGCAGTTGAATCAGAAGTTTTTCAAGATAAAGCAACAGAATTTAATAATGCTTTAGGTAGTAATGATTCAAAGGAAAATGAATACATCACAAAAAATGAATTGAAAGCATATTTTGATGAACTTAAAGGCACAATTCAAAATACACAAAAAGATGACAAGACTTTAGAAACGCCAGCACCAGTTGCTGCATCTAAACGTCGTGTCATTTTTTAATACAAAAAACAAGGAGGTCATCTAAAGATGGCATTTAAATTAGACAATCATACAGACTCGTATGAAAACGCAAAACAAAACTATGCAAACGTAGTGAAAAACGAAACATCAACACCAGAAGAAGTTGAACAAGCATGGACTGTTATGCAAGATTCATTAGTAGATTCTTTAACTTCTCAAATCACACAAGGTGTAGCTGCACAAAATCATGATCAAACAGTTTTAGCTGGTCGCGGTGCAAATGTATTAACATCTGAAGAACATAAATTCTTTGCAGCTGTTCAACATTCAGCAGGATTTGAAGATGATTTAATTCTTCCAGAAACAGTTGTAGACCGTATCTTTGAAGATTTAACTGAAGCACATCCTTTACTTTCAGCAATCAACTTCCAAAACTTAAACACTTTAACGGCTCGTGTAATTACTTCAGAGCCAGAGGGTTCATTCGTTTGGGGTAAAGTGTTTGGCGAAATTAAAGGCCAATTAGATGCAGCGTTCACTGAAGAAACATTTGGTCAAAGCAAATTAACTGCATTTGTAGTATTACCGAAGGATTTAGAAAAATTCGGCCCAGCTTGGATTGAAGCATATGTACGCGCGCAAATCACAGAAACTTATGCAGTAGCATTAGAGCAAGGTATTGTTATGGGTGCTGGTCCAACTAAAAATGAACCAATCGGTTTGATTCGTGATTTAAAAGGCGCTATTGATCCAACAAATGGCCATGCAAAGAAAGCAGTTGCTGGTACATTAACATTTGCTGATTCAGCAACAACTATCAAAGAACTAGCTGCTTTAAACAAAGCATTATCAACGAAGGAAAATGGTAAGTCGGTTACTATTGATGGCAAAGTTGCATTAATCGTAAATCCAGCAGATGCATGGTTAGTTAAAGCTCAATACACTATCCAAAATTCTTTAGGTGCTTTCATTACTTCATTACCATTTAATGTACGCATTATCGAATCGCGTTTCCAAGAAGCAAACGAAGTAACGGCTTTTGTAACTGATCGCTATGACTTTTATACAACTGGTGGCTTACAAGTGAACAAATTCGATCAAACATTAGCGCTTGAAGATTGCAACCTATACACTGCTAAAGGTTTTGCGTTCGGTAAAGCTAAAGATAATAACGCTGCGCAAATCTATACACTCGCGATTCCCAGCTAATGCCGGCTCATTAAACGTGTCGGCTAGTCCGAATGCTAAAAGCGCCAATATTTCATGGGAGGTTGAATAATGGCTACGATTAAAAATAATGGCGTTGTGGTGTCAGAAGATGCTACATCGCCTTTTAGTTTGCAAAATTTAACACCAAATACGGCCTATACAGTCGAAGTTGAAGAAAATGGTGCTACAGGTTCTGTTCAATTTACAACAACGGATATTGTACCTGGTGCCCCAACTGTTACGGTGACAGCCAAAGCAGGAGCCATTGACTTCACAATTGTGGACGGTACAAACGATGGCACAGCGATTACTGGCTATACCATTTATTACACAGATGGCACAACACCTAAAACACAAAACACTACCACTAAAACAGGTACTATTACGGGTTTAACGGACGGTAAACAATACTCGATTCAAGCGACAGCCAAAAATGGCAAAGGTGAATCGAGTAAATCTACAGCTGTAAACGCAACACCTAAAACAGCTGTTACCGGTGTGACATTAGATGCTACGACAGCAACGCTTGATATTGCAGGCACAAAACAACTTACGGCAACTGTAGCGCCAACAACAGCGACAAATAAAGCTGTTACTTGGTCTACAAGTGCAGCAGCTATTGCGACTGTAAGCTCAACTGGTTTAGTAACAGCTGTAGCCGAAGGTGAAGCAACGATTACCGTTAAAACAACAGACGGTAATAAAACAGCTACATGCGTCGTAACTGTTAATCCAGCCGGTTAGGAGGGATTGCATTGGATGAATTATTAAAGGCGTTCAAACGTCGTATGAAAATCTTCCACACAGCAGAAGATGAAGCATTATTAACTATCATTTCTGCGTCTGTGGAGGATTTAAAAGTGAAATGTGGTCAATTCGATGTGGCATCGCATGAACGTGCTAGAGAGCTTGTTATGGAGCGCTCACGCTATGTTTATAACGACAAGCTCGAAGAATTTGACACCAATTTTTTATCTCAAATCCAATCGCTGCAGTTTGAACTATATGAGGTGATTGAAGATGGCACGACAACTTACTAGCGGTGATTTACGGACACCTATCACGTTCTTTGGTTATGAGCCTATACAGGGTCCAGAGCCAGGAGAACAAGAAAAGGAAACGTTACATTATTGCTTTTGTGAAATCTACGCATCGAGTCAAAAGGATTTAGAAATCTTAAAAACGGTCAATGCAAAAGAATCGATTACGATTAATATTCGAGATCCGTTGATGGATTATATTCCAGACCGTAAGCATTTTGCAGAGATTGGCCACTATCGTTATACCGGAAAGGTTTGGAATATCGTTGAAGTAAGACCAGATGCACAATCACTTGGTTTTATTAACATCGTATTGGCGGTGGTTTAATGAGTGTCGAATTTCATGGTTTAGCCGAAATCCAACAGCGTTTAAAACAAATGATGTCCGAAAAAGAGTTTAAAAAGCTAACAGATACAGCTGTAACTGCCGGTGCAACGGTATTGAAAAAAGAAGTGGCCAGAAGGCTATCAAGTAGCTTAGGCGACTATTCAATCGGGGCAACAGTTGACGAGATTGTCATGAGCAAACCGAAATCAAAGCGTGGTGCGCGTACTGTTCAGATTGGTTGGAATGGTCCATTAGAGCGCTATCGTATTATCCATTTGAATGAGAATGGCTATAAACGCGATGGGAAGTTTTACGGTCCGCAACTAGGCGGTTACAAGCAAATCGCAAAAGCTATGGAAACTAAAAAACAGGAAGTATTTGATGCAACGCGAAGGGAGATGGCCAAACGTTTATGAGAGATTTGATGATGGAAATTAATCAGGCACTACGCGAAAATGCGCTCATTGCAACAAGTTGTGGTGACCGGATTAAATTTTACGAGTATGCAGAAACAGGCGACTTATTAAGTCCATTTATTATCATTACACCGTCACAACCAAGCAAGCCAAGTAGTTATGGCAGCAACACTAATCATAGTGAAAGCTACTACTACCAGATTAATGTGGAAGCCACAAACCGAGGAGTCCGGGACTCTTTAGCATATGAAGTACGAAAAGTTATGAGGACACTTGGTTTTGAACAACAAGCCGGTGGCCTGGACACATATTTTAAAGAAACAAAGCGCTACGTAAACACACGTTTATATAGCGCTATTTTATTTACTCAAAAAGAGGAGGAAAATGAATGAACGCAGTAGGATTTGAAAAAGCGGAAATCGCGGTATTAGATGCCAATTTCCAAACAACAGAAGAAAACATTTTTACACTTGAAGGAAAAACAGATAAAGGGGCAACACGCTCATTTAGTGTAGAAGGATTAACAGCTGAAGCTGTGAAACAATTCGGTTCAAACATTCCTTATCGTACAGCAAAACGTGGTATCGGTGACTTATCTGCGACTTTAACAGCGATTGATGTACCACTGGATTTTGAAATGACGATTCTTGGTATTGCAAAATCAACAGAAGGTTTCTACGAAGGTGGCGATGATACAGAAGCACCGTATACAGCGACTATCTTCTATGATAAAACGCCACAAGGTGAACCGTATGCGATTGCACTTTATCGCGGATCATGGTCACGAAATTCACTTGAAGGGGAAACACTTGAAGGAGAAAACAAAGAATTGCCAGAAGAAGAATACACAATGGCGTGTGTTGTTGGCGATGATAAAAAAGGTTACGGAATTGCAGTAGGTGCCGAACAAGTAGCAGCATTACGTGCCAAAGCATTTAAAGTTACACCCAGCGGTGGCGCTTAATGTGAGCGCTACGCCAGAGGCAAAGCAAGCCAATATTACGTGGCAATAATTAAATTAAAATTCAATGAAGCACTCCGTTTGGGGTGCTTTTTTATTTATCTAAAACATACTGGAGGGCTATTACATGGCTATTTATGAATTAAAACTAATGAAGAAAAAAGAAATTGTGGATGGAAAAGAACAATTTGAATATGAATCACGCAAATTAGATTTCGTGTCGATTAAAGTTACACGTGATGCATTAAAAGTAAAAGCAGAATTAGAAAAAATGGCCAATGAAAAAGAGCCAGATGAAGTAGCAATGCTAGAAAAACAAATTGAATTTGTGGCAGATGTTTTCCACGTATCGTCTGATGATATTTGGGAAGGGCTTGATGCATCAACAGGTGCATTAAAAATTAAACATATTTTTGAACAAATCTTAGGTGTGGAAGAATTGGAAAAAGAAGAAGAAAAAAAGATGGCCAAAATGATGAAGTACATGCAGAAGTAACGTATGAAGCATCATTAGAAACCATCGATAAATTGTATAAATCATTTATGGAAAACGGCATGGCTTATCAAGATATAGCAAATGCCGATTTCTTTCATTTAGTTGAACTTTTCAACAAAGAAAAGAAAGAAGAAAAAAAGGTCGGTAGTATGTATGAAGCCTTAAAAGGATTTATGTAAGGAGGTGGCAGTATGGCAAACAATGCACAACCATTAGGTCAGATGATTATTGAAGTGGATATTTCGAGTGTCGGTTTTGAAAGCAGTTTAAAAGATATGCAACGTGCATTGAAACAAAATCAACAAAAGATGAAAGCTGAAATGGCGGTTTACGATACATTAGAGGATAAAGTCGGGAAACTTGAAGCAAATTATGACGGTTTACGTGACTCCATGAAGCTCAACGCAAAACAAATCGATAAGCTCAAACAAGCCTATGCAGATGAAGTGGCAGCGAGTGGCGAATCATCGGAAAAAGCACGAGAATTAGCGCGCCAAATCAATAAAACAGTGCAAGAACAAGCCAAGTATCAAGCACAGTTAAATCGCGTTACATCGCAATTAACGGATGCGCGCGATGGTACAGAGGAATTGCGGAAATCGATTAGTCTTTTAAGTACAGAGAATCGTTCAATCGTGGCAAATTTGCGTTCACAAGGGAAAGAACTCGAAGCCCTTGAAGCCGATTATAACGGGCTAGAACAAGCTGTGGAAGAACGGACACGTTTAATCGACAAGGAAAAGCAAAAGATGCAACGTTTGAAGCAACAATATGGCGAAAATAGCGAAGAATATCGTCGCCAGGTGGCACGTGTACGTGACTTAGAAACATCCAATAATGAAGCACGACGCGCTATGAATCGTTTACAAGAAGAAATGGATGAAACACAGCAAAGTAGTAGTAAGCTACGTTCAGCATTTTCTAAGGTAGGCGATAAAATTAGCGGTATGAGTGGGCCATTAATAGGATTATCTACAGCTGTTGCAGGTGTAGGAACAGCAATGGGTGCGCTCGCTATCGATATTTCAAATGCAACTGACAATATCGAATCGCGATTAGAAACATTAGTAAATGGTTCTGAAGAAAAATTAAAGAAAATGAAAAAGAACATCATGGAAACGTACACAGCTGGTTTAACTACGGATCTTGATGAAACAACCAATATTGCTGCACGTACCGAGCAACGAGGAATTGCAGATAAAGATAAACAAAAAGCCATTGATTATGCCACAGTTATTTCAAAAAATAGTGACTTAGAAGGAAAAGAGATTGTCGATGTTCTTTCTATGCTTCAAAAAAAGTTTGGGATGACAATTGAACAAGCCGGGGATTATGCACAACGAATTGCACAAACAGGTATTGAAGATTTTGACCAAGCAATGGAATATATTCCGCAACTAAAAGATGGTGGTTTAAGCATCGATGAAATCATTGCACGACTCGAAGGTGGGATGAAATCGGGTGCATGGAATAGTGATAAGACACTCGATTTACTTGCTGAAGGACAAAAGAAAGTAGTCGGTGACGGTGCTGATGCCTATAAAGAATTTGGATTAGTTACTGAATACGCAAAATTCCAAGCTGGTGAAATTGATTATAAAGCCTTCATGATGGAAGCAAAGAAAAAGGCTGATAAATTACCAAAAGAAGATAAGAAAGCCTTTTGGGCAGCTATTTTCGGTACGCAAGGTGAAGATATTGATTTGGGTTCAATCAATGGTATTTTCAATGCGAAAGAAAAAAGTGGTAAAGCAGAAAAAGGACAAGCTGATGATTTAGTAAATAAAGAAAAAGAGAAAGCGATTGTCCGATTAACTGCTGCTTATAATAAATTAAAAAAAGAGTTGTTACCACTTGGAAATACTTTAATGAATACGGGTGCAGCGATAGCTGAAGGCCTTCTTCCATATGTTGAAAAATTAATTACTTGGTTCAATGGATTATCTGATACACAACAAAAAATCGCAATTGGTGCCGGTGTATTAGCAGTTGCGATGGGTCCTTTAACAATTGCTTTTAAAGTATTAGCTATGCCAATTAAACTCGCTTGGAGTGCTATTAAAGGTTTATTTAGTGGTTTGAAATTACTTGTTTCTTTCTTGCCATCTATGAGCACCGTTATGAGTGGATTAGGAAAAGCTGTAGATATAGCCTATAAGCCAATTGTTTGGCTAGGTAATGGCTTATCAAAGCTATGGAATGTGCTTAAATTTATCGCACCATTTATTCGTACAGGATTAGTTACAGCGTTTAGAGCGCTACTTGGACCAGTCGGGTTAGTTATCACAGCGGTTTCCTTACTTGTGGCTGGATTCAAATATGCGTATAAGCATTCTGAAACGTTCCGTAATTTTGTTAATAAATTACGTGATAGCTTATTAAACACGTGGAACAATTTAAAAGCGATGGGCGTTCGTGGCGTTGTATCAGCGATGTGGAAATCGGTTAAAGGCGCTTTTGCATCTGGCTATACCTTTGTGAAAACAAAAATCGAAGGCGCTAAAAATGCTATTTCAAACGCTTGGACAAATGCACGTAAATTAGCAGTCGCTAAGGTAACAGGTATGTGGACAAGTACGAAAAACTTATTTTCGTCGGGCTACAATGCAGTGAAATCACGTATGGCCAGTGTGAAAAATTCAGTGTCTAATGCTTGGACAAATACGAAAAAGGCAACAACCGACAAAGTATCATCGATGTGGACGAGCACCAAGAACTCTTTCTCCAATGGCTACAATGCAGTAAAGAATCGTATGTCGAATGTAAAAACAGCGATGTCGAATTCATGGACGGCCATTAAGAAATTAACCGTTGAGAAAGTTACTAATATGATCGATCACGTGAAGAAAATGCCACAACGAATGGCAGATGCAATTGCTAAAGGTGCCGGGGCATTGAAAAATGGCGGTAAAAAATTGCTAAAAGGGTTAATCGGTGGCGTAGAGTGGGGCTTAAACAAAGTCATTAAAGGCGTGAATCAAGTAATGACTTGGGTAGGCGCTGACGATTCGAAATTAAAGCCAGTCGATTTAACTAAGTATGCGAAAGGTACACCAAATGGTGGGCATGATGGCGGTTTAGCAATGGTCAACGATGCACCAGGTAGTAACTATCGTGAGTTAGTAGCATTGCCGAATGGTCAAACATTCGTACCAAAAGGACGAAATGTGGTCATGAATCTTCCACAAGGTGCGGAAGTATTGCCCGGTCATAAGACGCGCGATTTAGCCAAACGTGGTGTCATTCCACAATATAAATCGGGTGTTGGTGATACACTATCTGGTCTGTGGTCATCCACAAAATCGGGTGCTTCAAAGTTATGGCAAGGCACGAAAGATGTTAGTTCTGCAGCATTTAATAAAGTAAAAGATTGGTCTACAGAAATTTGGGATTGGGTAACAAGTCCAGAAAAAGTGAAAGACCTTCTAATGAATGTGATTGGAAATGTCATTCCGGGTGAATTTTCTTCTGGTATGGTGCCATCTATGTTGAATGGCATGATGAAAAAAATGGTGGACAAAGCGAAAGATTTTGTCTTTAACATTGCCGATTCAATGGGCGGTGGAGCCGATTTTGGTTCTTGGTCACCATTTACAGGTGATTTTAATAAAATTAGCAACAAAATGGGCGTATACGATTACCTATATGATTTAGGTAAACAAATCGTAAATCAATTTAAATCGCAGTATCCTTCACTTTATATTTCAAACGGAAAACGAAAAGAATCGAAAACTAAAGCAGGTACTACATCGGACCATGTTTATGGACTTGGGTTGGATTTAGCGCGTGGTGGAATTAGTGATAATTCCTATTATCAAATGGCGAAATCGCTACAAGGACATCCTTATTTGAAATATGTAATCGGAAGTGACAAATGGAGCCAAAATGGTGGAGAGTTTAAAAAGTTCCCGTATGGCGGGCATATGAATCACCTTCACTTATCAGCAAAATCACCAGCTGAAGCAAAGGCAGCGAAAGGAAGTTTTGGTGCTGCAGGAAATGTTTCTGGCGGTGCAAAGGCTTGGATTCCACAAATCAAGAAAGCCCACCAAGCTATCTATGGTCGTGCAATTTCGAAACAAGGGTTAAATGAAGTGCTTGAACAAATTCAAACGGAGTCCGGTGGTAATGCGACGGTTCGACAAGGAATTGTCGATGTAAATACGCATAATGGTTCGGGCGGTGCGAAAGGATTACTTCAATTCATTCAATCCACATTTGATAATTATAAATTAAAAGGGCATGGCAATATTTTTAGTGGCTATGACCAATTACTTGCCATGTTCAACATCAAAGAATGGTATGCAGCTATCACGCGTGCTGGTAAAGGAAAAGGATGGAGTCCAAGAGGTCCACGTGTAAAACCATATGCCAACGGTGGACTTATTACCAGTCCTACGCTTGGTCTAGTAGGTGAGGCGGGCCCAGAGCTTGTTTTACCATTGGATAAAGCGAAAAAAGGACGTTCCATGCAATTACTTGCACAAGCTAGTCAGTATTTGAATGGGAATAAAGCAACTACTTCTACTGCATCTGTGGAAGGTATTGTAGCAGCTATCATGGCGCAAGGTGCTGAAACATCTAAAAAATTAGATGCATTAATTGCTTTACTTGCATCGGGTACCACTATTCAAATTGATGGTAAAGAAATTGCAAATGTCGTTAATCGTATTAATCAAACGAATGAGCGCATGAGCATGCGAGCGAAAGGAGTGACAACATGATAATCACAGCAGAACCATCCTTTACTTATGATGGTGCATATATGAAACAACTAGGGTACTTTTTAAATAATGTAGTAGTTTCTTCACCAGAAATTTCACCGGAGAATGTGAATGTACCTGGTCGACTAGGCACTTTAAATATGGGAAATGATATTGGTTCGCGTCAGATTACATTAGACGTGAGCCTTTATTGTTTTTCACAAGAAGATTTCAATGAGAAACGATTGTATTTAGAAAATCTGGTTATTTTACAAGAGCCAGTAGAAAAGCCACTTGTTCTAGATACAGATGCACAATGGACATATTATGGACAGTTTACCGGTATTTCTGATTTTGAATGGGTTAATGGTTATGACTATAGCGTAACTTTGACTTTTACTTGTGCTGATCCATTAAAATACGGTGAACAAATGACATATAACATCATCAATAATATCTTGAAATTTACACCAAAAGGACAGAAACAGACGTTTCCAGTCATCCATGCAATCGCTCAAAAAGACGCGACATGGTGCGGTTTATCGACTGTAGACCAATTTGTTTACGTCGGAGGTAAAGTGGATGTAGAAACTGGAGAAACTGCTACAACAATTTATAATCCTGTGTTGACAGATACAGCACAAAATATGGACTTGTGGCAACGGCAGTCTAGTGAAACGTTTACACAAGTAGATAATGGCACTGTTGGTAAAGGTTCTTATTTTCAACAATCCGATGATGATATTAATGTAAAAGATTTTGGAGAAAATACTGGTAAAAGTACAGAATGGTATGGTCCAGCGCTCAAACGTATGCTTACGAAACAATTGGCCAACTGGAAAGTGACGTGGCGTATACAGTCGATGAATAACTACAAACGTGCCGAAAATAAATTTGAGTTGTATTTATTGGACAGCGCAGGCAAAGTAATTGGTAAATTAGGTATTAAAGATAACGGAGAAGGTAGCGAGCAAGAAATCAATGTACAAGTATATCGCGCAGATGGCAGTGTGAAAAGTGTTGGCCAGTTTAAACCAACTGTTAAAAATAAAAAAGCTGTTGCACTTTCAAGGAAACAAAAGGTTAAAAAAACCGATTCAAAAGGCAAAGTAACATATAGTTATATCACACTAAAAGAATCACTTAATGAAAATAACAGTACAAATGATTTAACAGATTTTTATGGCTATATCGAAATTGAGAAAGTCGGCAATAAATTTTTTGCAACAGTCGTTAAATTAGATACAAAAAATCGGAATGAACTCAATCGTTGGGAATCTGTTTGGACCGATGAATTTGATACATTTAAAAAAGATTTAGCTGGCTTTGTATTGTATGCAGGAAAACGTTCAATTACAGAAGATGCTAAAGGAATTAGCTACAAATCGAACTACTTAGCATTCTGTGATTTAAAGGTTTACGAACGTGCGGAAATTAAAGAAGAAACCATATTATCGTCCACACCAGAGGTCATTATTTGGGAAGGTGATGAACTTATTTTTGATTGTGAACGTGGTCGTATTTATAAGAATGGCCAACTTTTCATGGATGCAATGCACATCGGCACCGACTTTATTAAATTCATAGGCGGCGTACAAGATGAAATTGTATTTGCAGAAGGATTTGACTGGACGATGCATATACGCCCGACAGCATTATAGAAAGGAGGTAACCGATGAATCTACTCATTTTAAAAGCAGATGCAGCAAGTCGTTATGCTGCTGACGATTATAAAACAGTGGCCGTTTTAAGCAATGATAGTACGCATTCTTGTCCATTTTACGATGACTTGCGTACAGAGAAACTAGAGGATTTTTATGACACGTATCAATTTAGCGTACCAGCTAATGAAGAAGAATCACAGCACATTGTGCGAGGGAATTATGTAGTATTTCAAGATGAAACTTATAAGCACCGGTTGTTTCGTATTTATGATGTAGAAGATGCACTATTAGGCGATATACACGTGAAAACAGCTTATGCAGAAAATGCATTTGTACATGATTTATTAAAAACACTAGTGCCACGTGCCAAAATTGGAACAGTCAATTTTCGCGATGCATTCGCACATTGTTTAAGTAATAGTGGTTGGCAAATTAAAAATGCGGAATGGTTAGGTGAACTAATCGCACAAGAATTCGATGGCACTACAACGGCACAAGGAGAGATTCAAAAAATTTGTAAAGATTATCGTGGAGAAATTGATGCTTATGTAGAATTAAACGATGCGAATAAAATCATTAATAAGTGTTTTGATCTTGTGGAAGAACGCGGACGACACGATACAGGTAAACGTTTTGAATATCGTAGAGATTTAGTGGGTGTCACGCGTCGTGCATCTGATGCAGAACTTTATACAGCGATAAAAGCTCGTGGAAAAGATGGCATTACATTTACAGATATGAATAATGGTAGCGATACGATTTACGATAGTGCTGCCAATGATTTATATAACGGTGGTCGTGAGTATCTAGTAAAGTTTGTTGAATATAGTGAACTTGAAACGCCATCAGCTTTATATTCTGCTGCACGACAAGAATTAAATGAATGCAATCGCCCAAAATACCAATATGAAATTGATACTGCCTTACTCAATCAGATGGCTGGTTATACAGATGAAGAACCGGTTTGGCTAGGTGATAGTGTAAGAGCAGTCGATTTTGAAATGGCACCAGAGCTTACAGTAGGTGCTCGTATTATTGAAAAAGAAACATCTTTTAGTGATCCAACAAAAAACAAAGTTATTTTAGGTGAATATGTAGAGTTAGTAAACAATACACCAGATGAAATTAAAAAAATACAATCCGATTTAACAACGCTAAATAATAGTTTATCGCCTGTTTATCGTATTGAAATCCGTCCAAGCGCCGGTTTAATTGCACGTAACGGTTACCTTCAAACGACTGGCGATGCAGTACTTGAAGCAGTAGTTTACAAAGATAATATTCGAGTGAACGGCACAAAAGAACAATACGTGTGGGAAAAGATTTATCGTAAGACAGGTGAACACGATACAGCATGGGAAATGGCGCAACAGAATATTGGTAATACTGTCACAGTGACGGGTGAAGATTATGCCAAGAACTGTGATTTTTATTGTCACTTTTTAGACGATTCATTTAACTTTGTTGCTACAACTTACTTTAAAACAGCAATTGAAGATACGGTAAAGAAAATTGAAGCCTTACAAAATACGCATGCTATCATTCCTTTTATTACAGATACGCACTATGCAACAGATGGAATGGAATATACACAATCTAAATTGCGCTCGATGGACCATATCCGAAACGTTGTTGAAATTACACACCAGGTTGATTGTGATTTAGTTGTACATGGTGGTGATCTAGTGGATGGTAAAACATCTAAAGCGCTCACTCTTTCTAATTTACAGGCTGTAACTGCTATGTTAAATCAGTCTGATTGCCCCGTAATGTTTACGAAAGGGAATCACGATGATAATGGTCTTGGTGATGTACGACAATACGGTGCAAAGGGTGAAGGTTTAATTAAACCTAACGAATTATCTCTAATCTTTAAAAATCAATATTTACAAAATGACATTAGTTATAACAGTGAAGATAATGCAATCTATAGCTACTACGATGTGGAAGATAAAAAACTGCGTGTCATCGTAATCGACGCATGGGATTTGCGTTATGACTTGCTGGATGATGTAAAAAAAGTAAAATATCAATCACGCAAATATTTAGGATTTCAAGCAAAACAAATTCAATATGTAGCAGACGTTTTAAAGCAAACACCAAGTAATTATGGTGTTGCTGTATTCGTCCACAATGGGTTGAATGGTACCGTTGATAATGGTGATTGGACTGCCCTTAATGATGAAGTTATGTCAGGAATATTTAATGCGTGGCGCACTGGTTCAACATACGATTCGACAAAAGATGCACTGCATACTGCTAATAAAAATAATGATTATCCAGTCACTATTCAAGTAGATTACAGCGAACGAGGTCCTGGTAAGTTGATAAGTTTCTTTGCCGGTCACAAACATCGTGATGTGGCCAAGCGTGAAGGGTTCGGGAATACACCAACGATTTTAACGAATTGCTCTTATTCCGCAGGTGATGCAGATGATAAAGAGCGTCGTATCATCGGTACTGTTAATGAGGACTTATTCGATGTTATTGCAATTAGTGTTGATTTGAACGATATTCAATTGATTCGATTTGGTGCCCAGTCTAATAATCGTCCTATTCGCCAATATGCAGGAGGTGCGTGATGAAAGAAAAACGAGTCAAAGCGACAAGTAAAGTTTCACTTAGTAATAATACTGACATCCACGTAGGACCCACGCCACCACCATTTCCAGTTGAGGGGCAACAATGGCTAAACACATCGACTAACCCTCCACAGTTGTATGTGTGGGATGGCGAGAAATGGGTACTACAACAAATCGACATTGAAAAGCTAGATCCCGATTTAATCGATGAATTAAAAAATGATACGCTACAAAAACATCAAGAATTATTAGACGAAATTGAAGGTATTAATACATCGATGGATAATTTAAAGCAGACAGTCGAAGAACGAAATCAACAAGATGATGCAGCATTCGCCACAGTAACACAATCTATCATCGATAATCGAGTTGAAGCGCTTGGTTGGTACGAAGAAAACGATGGCCGTATTAGTGGAATTGCTCAATCAATGGAAGGTTTAGTTTTAAGAGTCGGAAATGCTGAAAGAGAATTAACGACTTTGACATTAACAGCCAGTGGTCTGCGTTCGGAAGTAAATTCCTTGAACAATGGTACAGCGTCTATTATGACGCAAATGAGTGACCGCATTAATTTACGTGTACAAAAAGGTGATGTTATTAGTCAAATCAGTGTTGAAGCTGATAAGGGTGTTTATATTGCCGGGAAAGCCATTTATTTAGACGGTACGGTAAAAGTAGCTGATACATTCGTTGCACCGCGTATTATTAGTGCCAATAGCGCGAATACAGCTTATACAAAAATTGAAGGTCAACAAATGACGTGTTTTGGTTATTTTTCGAATAACTGGCGTGGAAAAACATACGCTGGGAATCATTCACTTGAAGCCAAAGTCGGCTATATTAAAATGAAACAACTGGATGGAGGGAATACGAACGCTCTCTATTACAGTGCAAAAGGTATTTCAACGCGGATGGATGCTGATAATAACGGTTCTGCATCCGGTGTTATTGAATTCTTTGCTGATGGTTATACGTCGCAAGCTAACTCACTTGTACTTGCATCGAGTGGAAATATTATTTTAGAGTCGACTGTTGGTAGTAATATCTTTATTAATCCAGCAGGCGGTTCACTCTATGTATCTGATAAAAATTATAATATGTACGACATCTATGCAAAATTAGCTGACTTAAATCGTGTCAACGCTGTAACAGCAGGGATTGGGAACTTTTATTTTAATAGCACAAATATCAATTCCTGGAGTGACGCAATTAAAATTGGTGGTACAACAGGTAATGTTGTAATTTCAGGGAATATGACATGCGCAAAATTAGTGGAAACATCAAAACGTGAGTTAAAGAAAAACATCCAAACATACGAAGGCGATGCATTAGCGATTATTAATAGCATGCGTATTACAGAATATCAATATCTAGATGATATTGAAGGTATAGATCGCCCATACGTCGGACTAATTTTAGATGAAGCACCAGTTGAGGTTGCAGATACAAAAGGCGAAGGTGTTTTAGTTGCGCAAGGCACATGGCTTAACAGTCGCGCGATTCAGCAACTACTACATCGTGTGGAAGAACTAGAAAGGAAAGTGGCATAATGGCAGAAAAAACAACAGAGCAATATGAAGCAACAATTACACGCCTTAATAGTGTAATTAAAAATATGGCATCGTCCACAGCGGATGATGCTATTTTAATTGCAGAATTACAAGCAATTATAAGTGAGGACCAAGAAATCCTTCAACATTTGCAGACGGAAAATCAATCTTTGAAACAAGCCATCACACAAGCAGCAAAAGAAGGAGATGACGAGGTAAATGAAGTTACTACTGGTAAATGATATTGATACTTTAAAAAGTACCGATAACGCTACACAAGTTGAATTAGCTGTATTAGACGAAGAACAGCAACGTATTGATTTATCACAATTCACGACAATCGCTGTACAAATCGGCTCTAACGGCTCACTTTATTCAACTGAAACACCTATTATAAATGAAGAAATGAATATATTTTCGTTCACACTATCAAGTGAATTGCCAGCCGGTACTTATAGCATTCAAGTCAATTTAACAACAGCAGATAATAAGCTACACATTGCCCCAAATGCCGGTACACAACGATTACTAATTGAAAAGTCGTTTAATGAAGTTGGGGAAACCATTCCGATTATCAGTATCAAGTCATTATTAGATGATATGGCTGAAACGTTAGTTATTGCAAAAGATGCTAAAACGGTAGCAGATGAAGCGAAAACTCATGTAACACAAGCTGTTGAAGCATCTGAAAACGCCGTATCACAAGTTGAAAGTGCAGTAGCAAATGCAAATCAAGCTGTGCAATCTTCCACAGATGCAGTAGCAGTAGCAAATGAAGCGAAAAATGTAGCACAGACTGCAACTGCTGCATCAAGTGAAGCTATGACACAAGCAGACGGTGCTAAAGCATTGTCTACGCAAGCAACTAATGATGCAACGAAGGCAAAAACTGATGCCAGTAATGCCTTATCGACAGCAAATAGTGCGAAATCAACTGCTGAAAGTGTGGAAATTCGATTTAATGAATTAACCGAAGGCAATACAAATGATGAAGTAATTCAATCCCGTACAGATGAAGAGAACGTACAACACGATACATTGAAAGCGCGTATTGATAGTGAAGCGACTAAACGTGCAATTGGCGATGCAAGCGCACTACAATCTGCTAAAGATTATACAGACGGTAAAGTTGGAAACATTGATTTATCGGCGCTATCAACAAAAGAAGAAACTGCTACAGCTGTACAAAGTGCGAAAGATTACGCGGATATGAAAGATGTTGACACGTTACAAAGCGCCAGAGATTATACCAATGCAGAAATCTCGAAAATTCCACCAGTTGATTTAAGTGGATATTCTACTACAGAACAAGTTGAAGCTAAAGATGCTGAAATATTACAGCAAGCAAAGCAATACACGGACAATCATGTTCCAGTGATTGATACAAGTGGCTTTGCAACAAAAGAATCGGTTGCCGATGTAAGCAACAATCTTGTTCTACATCAAGCAGATTTAGTTACTCACGGAGTTTATGGTGTAGCTAGTGGGACAAATGCTCTTACAATGACCATTAGCAATGTGTCTGCTTATGTTGAAGGTATGTTAGTTGCATTTAAAAACACAACAGAAAGCAATGGTGCAACTACATTAAACATCAACAATCTCGGTGCTAAAGCTATTGTAAAAGCTAACGGTACAGCAGTAAATAACTTAAAAGCTAATGCGATTTATCAAGTGCGATACAATGGCGTAAATTTTATCTTACAGGGTGAAGGTGGTTCTGGTAATGCAATTGCATCTGACCTTCTCTCTGGTAAAACAGCAAGTACTGATGCAGGAGATATTGTGGGTACGATTCCAAGTAAGACTACTCAAACTTATACACCAGGAACAACAAATCAAATAATTACAAGCGGTCAATATTTAAGTGGCACTCAAACAATTTTAGGTGATCCAGATTTAATTTCTGCTAATATTTTGAGTGGTAAAAATATTTTTGGAGTTGTTGGTTCGCTCGTGCAAGGTAAAAGGTGGGCAAGTGGAACAGCTACTTCTTCATCTGGGTCCAGCTCAGTCGGAACATCCAATGGTACAGAGAGTATGAGTACTTTAAGTGTAAACGGTCTATCATTACCATTCACACCAAGTATAATTATTGCAATAGAATCAACAGGTGTTAGCTATCCGGCGATTTACAATTCAAAACCACTTATTAACTGGAGTACTGAAAATTATTACTTATATTCGAAAAATTTCATCAAATCGCCTTACTTTACTGTAAATTCAGGTGGTTTTTCTTTACCCGTATCTACAGGGGATAAAGTTTACCAATGGATAGCGATTGAATAGGAGGACTTAAAATGAGTACATTAATCATTCACGACAACGAAGGTTATATTATATCTACCAGAAATGGAGAACCTGCACCAAGAGAACCGATAGGAGTTCCTTTTATATGGGTAGATATTCCGGAAGGTAAGCAGCTGAAAATAACTGATGGAATCGGTGTAGATGTATCAGTAACACCTCATCAAGTAATTTTAGAAGATATTCCACCAAGCGAAATGGAATTACTAAAAACCGAAAATCAACAAATCAAACAGAGCATGGCTGAATTAGCCGAATTAATTTTAGGAGGAATGCAATAATGGTTATTATTTATGCAGATTTAGTAGAGTTAGGAATCAGAACAGTAAGTGAAGAAAAATCAAAAGAAACAGGCGTTATCTTAGTGCCGACATTATATCGCGATAAAGTAGTTGCAGAGCTAGAACGTCGTGGCACATACGAAGGAATTTACGCTTAATCATCGCACCTTATAGGGTGTTTTTATTTTGGTCAAAATGAAGAAAAGTAGGTGTCACATGGCAGAAGAAAAAACAGTCATGCTAGAGGTTTTCGAGAAACTAGGAAGTCTGGATGCAAAGTTAGATAACATCAATCAATTACGTAATACTGCGCAACGTGCTGAAACAAAAGCCGATTTAGCGCAAGACATTGCAGAAGAAGCAAGAGCAAGTTCAAAAAGCGCTCATCATCGTATTGATCGCCATGACAAAATCGTTTTCTGGGCAGGTACATCCATCATCGGTTCAGTCATTGTAGCGATTATGGCGATCGTCTTAGGTCAATAAAAAGGAGGAAATTATGAATACAGAAAAACTAAAAGAATACATTGCTTTATTCGGAGGATTGCTTGGAGCAGTCCTTTTATTTTTGCAGACATTAGGGTTTGAATTTGCATGGTTTACAGATAAGTCAATTGAAGCATTTACGAATGCGTTACTCGCTGCAGTGCCATTTATCTTGATTATCTATGGCGTGTGGAAGAACACGTATGTTGTAACGAAAAAAGCAAAAGAACATAAGCAAGTGATTGAGGAACACGAGAAGAAAAAGGAGGAAGCATAATGTCACAAATTAAAAATAATTATGTAGTTGTGAATCAATTTAGCCGACCAGGGTTAAAGCGTTCAGTTACGAAAGGTATCATCGTCCATTACACAGCAAATCCTGGGGCATCAGCTGCCAATCATGCATCATTTTTTGATGGCAAAGATGGAGGCGGTAGTCGCTATGCAAGTGCTCATTTATTTGTAGATGCCAAAGAAGCGTTATGTATTGTGCCATTGAATGAGCTCACTTATCAAGCAAACGATGTACAAAAATATGTGAAAGGAAAGGCTTATCGAGGTGCTGCAGCTGAACTTGGCCAAAATGCTAACTGGACAACAGTAGGTGTTGAAATGTGCCTAGAAAAGAATGGTTCAATCTCAACAGAGACATTTAATCGCACAGTAGATGTAGTCGTAGAATTATGTAAAAAATATGGTTTGAATCAACATGATTTATATCGTCACTACGATGTAACAGCCAAGAATTGTCCGGCACCATTTGTTGCACGTCCGAGCGATTGGACACGTTTTAAAAACGAAGTGGCGCGTAAATTGAAAGGTGATACAACAAGCGATAAATTTTATACGTACACGCCAAATCGTGTCGTGACATTACGAGAAATCGGTTTGTATGAAGATGTTACGTTGAAGAAAACGATTAAACGTTATCCAGAAGGTACGCGACTCACGATTACTGGTATCGAGTACGATGGGAAAACGCCACGCTTGAAAACAGCAAAAGGCTACATCACTGCAAACAAGAAGAATGTAAAAGGCTATCACACATCAATTGGCACAATCAAAGTACTTGTGAACGACTTGAATTACTACGATACAGCACGTTGGACGAATCCAAATGGACAAGTAAACAAAGGTGAAGTATTCACTGTTGTTAAAAAAGTTGGCAATATGTATCTATTAAAAAGTGGTTTATATATTACAGCATCTTCTAAATACGTAAAATTTACTGCGCATTAGTTAAATAAGAAAGCCCCGTATCTTCCACAGTCATGTAGAAGGTATGGGGCTTTTTTTATTTCTAGAAATAATAATCAAATAGAACTATTATTTTGTTCTATTTCGGGTTAAAATAATTATAAATAATTGAAAATGTGTTCAGTTATTTCATGTTTAGCCATCTATATGATGGCTTTTTATTTGCACAAAAAAAGACTGCCCAGTGGCAGCCGTTATCTTATTTGATTGATTGTAAAGATTTATTCATTTGATATTCGTTCGATTCTACAAACTGGCTATTAGGCTTTTCAGCACCACGATATACATATTTTTGAACTTGCCAGTAATCAAACGCAAATTCTTTCATATCTTCAGAAGAATTTTTTTCTACTACAGATGATTTGAAAATTTGCGTTAAATATTCTTTCTCACTTATATCTAAATAATTTCCACTCTGATATTTTTTAATAATATCCTCAGCAAATCCTTCAATCTCTTTTTCGGATGCTGGATAAGTAGATACAAATTCTTCTACTGCATCGAATTTTTCCGTTGGGGTTTTATCTGTTTTAACAATATTGTTAATTTCTTTTTTCCAGTCAACAGAAGTAACTTCATTTTTTTTCTCTTGTTTAATATTTTCATCGCTTGTTTTTTCTATTGATTTTTCTTGTTTTACTTCAGTTTTCTCGTTTGTAGAATTATTATCATCTGGTGATGAAGCTATTGATACACCTATAAGAATGATAAAAGCAACTATTGCTATGAGAAAATATCTTTTGGTAACTTTGTTCTTTTTCTTTCTCAATAAACTTAAAATTAATGTTATTGAGCCTAAAAGTAATGATATGACTATAGCTAATACTAAAATTATAATTAAAAAACTCAAAATAACCCCACCTTTTCCATATGTTGTACTTATTAAATTTACACTATTTTTAATAAAAAAACAGTATTTTATACACATTTAAAAATGTCTTTTTCTATAAATACATATAGACATTAATGTCTATATAGAAAAATGTCCAAATGTTTTTTGATAGGTTAATTTAAGTAAACGCAGTTATATCGGTGATTAATAGAAGTTTTATAAGTTATCTTTTCTTCCACAAACTCATGGAATAGTCGTGTGGACGATAAGCTATTGCATGTACTGATAAGACGGGGTTATGAGTAATAGCAAATACAGGAAATTTACTATTGTATATTTATGGGAATTAAATTACATTTAGAAAAAGGAGTGATAAACATGAATCGTCAAACATTACTAAAGCATGACAATTACATCATTGTGCAGCACTCACACTATCCAGCTATGAAAATCTATCGCAAGAAATCTCTCACTACTTATCACATTCAAAAACTTTTAGCGTATCAAAAAGCATTTGATTTAACGGATATGTTCTTGCGTGACTTCAAAATAAAAACGGTTACTGTTAAGCAACCGCAAGTAGTGCGCTACGCACTATTATTAAAATCCGTAAATAAAACGCTTTGATAATGTGCGATTAATCAAATCACATACAACAATATAATCGTTGCACTGATGATTTAATTCGTCGTGCTCGATTATTTGTACAGAATTAGCATACGTTTCTAAATAACCGACGTTTTCATATTTTTCAGATGTATACGTAGCTAAAAAATAAAATTCATCGCACCAGTTAAGGTACTGTTTCCATTTTTTATCACGTTTGTAATCTTCCAAACTTGCTTTCACTTCAATAATTATCACATGTCCATTTTTATAACCAATTACATCTGCACGCTTTTTGTTAGGTAATGTTATTTCACTGCATGCCACATAACCTTGTGTGTATAGCCACCTAAGTGCCTGGTTCTGCAGCTCTTTATGTTTAAGTAGTTCACGGTCACTCAAACTATCACTAATGACTGCATGTTCGTTCCAAGACCGAATGTTAGATTTTTTTATTTTAGTGAGTTCGCGGATCATATCTTTCTTTTCTTCTTCAAAATCCAAAATGTACGAAGTCTGTTCAGCAATTTGTGCATTTACTTCATCCATCGATAAAGCATATTTTCTAATAGCTTTATATTCATCATCTTGTGAAATTCCAAATAAATGACTTCTATTCAATTCTTTTTGATAGTCCCATTCAATTGCGCCACCATTTTTAATGCGAATAGATAGCATATCGACAAATGATTCAAGCGAATTTATAAGCCATATATAATCATTTAATTCGATTACGCCTTCTTTTTTAAGTTGCTTATTAAAATTACTATCTAATCTACGCCTTAATGCGTACCCTTCGCGAAAAGGCACTACGTATTTAAACAATAGTTTCTCAATGGCTTTAGGATATTGCTTGGGTAGATTCATAAACTCTCGTAGACGCTCGTATTGCTTTTCTAAGCATTTTAACTCTTCTTTGATTTGCACTTCTTGTTGTTCTATATATTCAAAGCGTTGTTGTTGTTGGATAACAAGCTCGCTAATTCGTTTTTGTTTAGCTAAGTATGAATCGACAAGCCTTTTTAAATCAGTACGTGAAGTTTTATCATCAACTTGCTCTAACACTTCATTAAGTCCTTTTTCATCCCCAGAATCTACTAGCGGCTTTAACGCAAAAACGCTTTGGTTAAGTCGTTCAAACGCATTAAACGATGACGGTGATACGAGAGGGCGTACAATTTCTTGATAATTATATAATCGTTTCAAACGTTTCACTTGGTCCAATGACAAATTCATTTCTGCCGAAATCTCTGGAAGACTTACACCAGCCGCAAACATTTTAGTGATTTTGTTATCAATCATATTGACACCTCCATTTTTCAACATTGTAATCGGTGCGCTGCACACTAGCAAATTTTAGACAATAAAAAAGAGTCGCATATACGACTCAAACTATGTATTAAAATTTACGGCCGTTTGGCCAAGTAAATTTAACTTCAATTTCAGCATCGAAAGCTGCAGCAATCAGCATAAGTTCAGATTCTAAAAAATCTCCACGTTTTAATTTTCGTGACATCTGTGGTTGACTAAGATTAATCTTTTCTGCTAAATCTTTTGCAGTCATATCATTTTCAGCCAACAGTATTTTAATTTTTCTAGCTGTGTCCATTAGAATTGCCACCTTTTCGTTTTTTCGAATCGTAGCACTAAAATTTCATTTCAGACACAAAAAATGCGTAATATGAAATTATTATTCTTTAGATGAATTTATAGAGTTTTTAGTCATAATATTACTGACTTTTTTTGTTAGCTGTTGCAAAATATATTTTTTTAGATTATTATTAAAACAACTTAAAAATGAACGCAAAAAAAGCAAGCGGTTGAGTATTCGCGCCAACGTCTACCCAACATGCTATATCGTACTAGAACTACGATACGCACTTTCACTTGCTTTTAATGCTTACTTAATTGCTTATTATGATAAATCATTTTAGGGGTTATTTCAAGTATTAAAAGCTAATTTACTTCTAAAAGTCTAACAAGACTCGAAGCGTGTGTATCGAAAAGTAATCCGATACCACGCTTTTTTTCGTTCTCCAAAAGGAGAAATGGAAAATGAAACTTAATAAAGATGTATTAACAACTAAAATGCATAAAGCAAACAAGTGGACAAAAGCACCTTCTGGCAAAGCTAAAACAGCTAAACAAATTCGCATGAGTATTCTAGTAGCGAACATTGGCGATGTTTTCTATGACGAGTTTTCAGCACAAAAGCAAAATGTTGTGGACGATATTGTTTTCAAATCAGTTGAAGCAGGTGTATACGTTGCACACGTTGATACTTTAAAGAAGAACGTTATCAAAGTGAACACTGGTAAGCGTGGCGTTGGTGCGACAACAGTAAAAGAAACTGTTCGTTTATTACGTTTACATGCTTCACAAGAATTTTATATTGGCCAAATCGGAAATGGCAATGCGGGTGCTTATGTATTTGTAGATCTACGTCATCCAAAGGCACATTTAATCATGGCTGATTTATTCAAAGTTATGATTGCTGTACCAGGAGTAAATAATGTATCACAAGTTGAATCGGCTACTACTGACGAACAACTAGACGGCCAAGTTGATGAACAGCTAGACGGCTTTCCTCAAATCGCTAAAAACGTTGATACACCAGCTATTGAGAAACCAAAAACGAAATCACTCTCTTTCTTCTCTCGTTTCTCTTTCTCTAAAGATTTAAAACCAAAACAAGAAGGCCCGGTCAATCTGTACGGTAAGGTTTGTAAGTTATTAAATGTCGTTAAAGCAGATGCATTAGTAACCAAATTAATTCGACTAGCTGAAAAAGCTAAAAAGAACATTATCAACTTTACAGACGAGCATTTCATGTATGCATTACAAGAATCAGTAAATTACGGTGCCGATGATTTAGAAGCATACACAGCAAGCATTATTTACAATACTCAAAAACAAAGCCATACAAGCCATTCTAAGCCAGTTATACAAGTAGATGAATCTAAGTTGCCATCTTGGTTTAAAGACAAGACACACAAAAAGCATGTGGACGAGACTGTATCAAATGAGCAAGCTATTAACTTTGCAGAAGAAGTACGTAAAATTAATGCACAATATAAAGACTAATGTTTCACATGAAACAATTTATAGAAAAATGTACAAATGTAGATATGTTTATATAGAATTATGTAAAAATGTAATTTTCTATGTAGACATTTAGGCATTTTTCTATTAATCTATATTTATATTGGAAATTGGAGGGATTTACGTGACTAAGGTTATTACATTTGCGAACTTTAAAGGCGGTACTGGCAAGACTACCAATAGCACAATGATTGCTTATGAATTAGCTTCAAAAGGCTACAAGATATTATTAGTTGACCAGGATCCGCAAGCTAATGCAACAAACATTCTTTTAAAAACTTATGAAAATATCAATGGCCATGCAGCACCTTTTGAAAAAACATTAATGGCAGCCATGCGTGAAGGTGATTTAAAACAAATCGTAACGCCAATCAAAACTAACTTAGATTTACTTCCATCATTCACAGATTTCACACGTTATCCAGATTTTCTTGAAGATAAATTCCCTGGCGCTCAACGTCCGCAACGGGCACGTTATTTTAACGCCTTGTTAGAGCCGATTAAAGGTGATTATGATTTCGTACTTATCGATGTTCCTCCTACACTTAGCGTGTACACTAGCGGAGCGTTATACGCGTCTGACGGTGTGATAATTGTATTGCAGACCCAAGATAGAAGTTTAGATGGCGCAGAGAACTTTGTGAAAGAGTTACAAGTGTTTGTGGACGAATATCAACACTACGTTGAAGTGTACGGGGTTCTGCCAGTGATACTTAAAAAAGGCGGACTGGTAGATGAAGCGACATTAGCAAATGCTACAGAACTTTTCGGAGTAGAGAATATGTTCAAAAATGTTGTGAAGCACATGGAACGTCTGAAAAGATGGGATATGATCGGCATTACAGAAAATGAAAAAGATGTGCATGATAAACGTGTGCATGCTGTATATGAAACGCTAACAGATGAATTCTTAGAACGATTGGAGAAGATGCAACATGAACAACTTAATTAGAAAGCCGGCACCAGCGCCAACAAAACCTTTTGAATCTTCCACAGATGATGCAGTAGTAGCTGCACCAGTGAACGCAGAAAAGAAAAAAGTAGAAGGTAATGTATCAATCAAAGTTTCACCTAGCACACGCGCAACGCTAAATGCGGTGAAGGACTTCAAGTCATTAAAGAATGTGGACGAACTGATTAATAAAATGCTACAAAAAGAATTAGCAACATTTGATGATGCAACGCAAAAAGCAATTGAGATAATCGCTAAATCAAAAATGTAAAAAGACATTTAGACATTTATGTATAAATAGACAAATGTAAAAAATAGAAAAGGGCCTAGCTTTTATTTATAAAGCTAAGTCCTTTTTTCTTTTTATATCGAGTGGATCTAATATGATTAAATAATCTTCATAGAAAACATCTTGTCCATATTGCTGGCGGTAATGGACTAGACATTCTTCCAAAAAATCTGGAACGATTTCAAGATGAGCACATATTTCTTCCACAGTTGTTATGTATCTTTCATAGCATTCTATTAAATCGTCTAATGTGACAATTTTTTTATATCCCCAACGACGGGCAATAATTTCTAGCTTTTTATTTTGAACATTTGTTAAATCAATAATATCTCCGGCCGTTGTTTCGTAATGTCCGATTTCTTCTGCTAAAACGGAATGGTATTCATTTTGTGTAAGGTTAGCGTTTAGCAAAATGCCATGAAATGAAGTATAGATCCCAGAAAGACCAATTGGCATTCTCTTATCAATTGTTATTGGTACTCTCTTATAATATTCATCTACTAAAGACTCGAATTTATTCATTAGACTAGCCCACCTTTATTAATGACGTTTAGACTTTAAGAACTCTATATATTTTTTTATGTCGTCCATTTCATCTTCTGTTACATCATCTTTGATATGGGCTGCTATCGTATGTGTTTCTTTTTCTTCACAATTTTGGTCTACTACTGATCGTATTTTAGTTCGATTATTCAAGTAATCTAAAGATACATTAAAGTGTTCTGCTACTTTCAATAAGTTGTCATTTTTAGGGGAAACTTTATCCCATCTTCTAATTTGACCGTTAGAAATTCCAATTCTTCGTTCTAACTCTGCAAATGTAATATTTTGTTCATCGCATAATTTTTTAATTTTTTCTACTAAACCCATGTTTATCAACCTTTCATGAGCCTATAAGAAAACGAAAATAGCATTTAAGTTAATAAAAGTTTGACTTTTAGCATAAATGCTATTATACTTTTCTCATAAGCTAATTGTTTAGCTAAAAAAGAGTACAAAAAAGGAACTACAATAAATCATTTGAGCATTTGGCGGTGCGGAACATTGATTTAATAGTATTTGTAGGTCTTGTTTAACTGTGCTTTCATAATAGCATTTATGCTAATTTAAAACAATAGCATTAGCTAATTTATTATCTATTTACCCAAAAAAATGAACTGTTTAATCCTAAAAATAAAATATTTATTAAAAATCGAGGTGTACAAAGAAATGTCAATAGAATTAGCGGTACGTGTTAGGGCTGAATTATACAAAAAGAAGATGTCACAAAATGATTTGGCAAAGATCATCGGAATTTCTGGAGCCTATCTTACAGATATTTTGAAAGGTCGTAAAGATGGACCAAAAGCGCAAGAACATATTAAACATATTAAAAAAATCTTAGATATTAAGTGAGGTAATTACGATGGAAACTAAAGAACAATACATGGTAACTCCAGTAATGGATTTTGCAGAAACAGTGAAAATGGTTGAAGAAATGAAAAAGAATGCAGAAGCAAACGTAGCATTCGCTAATCAATTAAAAGCAAACATCGTTACTCTACAAGAAAGCGTTCAACAGGACGTTGCTTCATATAGTAATAAAACATGTCATCATCTCACTGCTAATCAGAAACGCGCCAGAGCAATCGAAATGGCGAAAGAGTTTGTGGAAGATTCATTAGAAACATTTTCATGGATGAATGAAATAATCAGTAGTGAAACAACGATTGATTCAGAAAAAAGAAAAGTGAAATTTAAATTAAGTCTTGTAAACGGAAAGCGAAAAGGAAAAGCAAAGTGTAAAAAAGGTGAAGTGTTTAATGAACACATCGGTGAAGCAATTGCACTGGCAAAAGCATTAGACATCATTGAAAAATTACCACCAGACATTTTAAAGGCCGTACAACCAGATAGTATGGTTCCTGGGCATGTTATTTATCCTGGCGATGATACAGAGATAGAAGTTATTACAGGCCGGAATTGGAAAGGTGAATGCTATACAGGTGATATTCATTGCTATATGGACCATTCGCTTTCGGAAGGTTTAAAAATCATCGATGACACAAACGCAGATTACTCATTACAAGGAGGTGAGAACTAATGAAATCAACAGGTATCAATCGCAAAATTGACGAGTTAGGTCGAATCGTATTGCCAATTGAATTACGTCGTTCACTAGGATTAGAAGTTAAAGATCCAGTAGAAATTTTCACAGAAGAAGATCGAATCATCTTACGTAAATATGCTGCAAGTAACGCGTGTGTAGTAACTGGTGAAGTATCGGATGAAAATATTATGGTTGCTGGTAAATGGTTTAGTCCAGAAGGTATTAAAAAAATCTTAACTGTAGCTGAAGCTGCTAAATAGGAGGTTCACAATAATGTATCCAATTTACGTAAACGATGAAGGTAGCTTTGAAGTCACAGAAATCTCATATGACCATGAGGGTTGTATCAACAAACTTACATACCGTTTAGATAACGGTAAATTAGTCTTTGTAGATGACAATAATTACATCATGAAGATGGACCATAACGAACATGCAGATTTAAATAATGCAGTTATCTGGCATGGCAAAAATGAAAAAACCATAGCAAAAATTAGCCAGATGATTGAAACCAAAACTAATGAGCATAACGAATTGGCACATAAAATTGTTGAGTCTGATGATGGCCATATTTCGGTTAAACGTCGTGATGAATATCATGAAGTTGCTGGTATGCTTGCTGGATTATATGAAGTATTAAAAGTGGTGGAATGATATGGGATGGCGCAATGAAAATAAAAACGCACCTATAACCATTCAACGGAAAAATGAAAAGGAATTACAAGTTGCGATTGCAGATTTAGAAGAACGTGGTTTTGAACTTGTTAGAGTTGGAGTGTATTTAAATGAAAAGAAAAATTTTGAATACAAACAAAGTTCACTTCAATGTTTCAATAAAAGTGTTTTCGCTGGTACGGTTTCTTTTCCAAAACATTTTGCAGTGTTAAAAAGAAAAAAGCCTGAAACGATTGCAGTCGTAACAGGCAGTTAAGAAAATATTTTACACATTAAATATATAAGAGGTGAACCATAATGGCAACACTTTATGCATTAACAGGTGATTTACTTCAAATTCAGCAAATGATTGAGGATGGGATGGATCTAGGCGACACGCTTGAATCAGTTGAGCTTGAAATAGCTGATAAGCTAGAAGGCTATGCAATGGTTATCAAAAATATACAGTCAGATATTGATGGTTTAAAAGCAGAAGAAAAACGTTTGTCTGAACGCAGACGCTCACTAGAAAACAGTGTGAAACGCATGAAAGAGGCTATGTCGTCAACGCTTGAACTCGTAGAAGATGATGACAAAGGAAAGAAACGTGTTAAAACTGATAAATTCAGTTTTTACTTTATCGAACGTGCGTCAGCAATTGTGGAAGATGTAAATGAGCTACCGATTAATTTCATCAAAACTGAAATTAAAGCAGATAGCAAAGCATTAACCGAGTATTTAAAATTAGGCAACGAAGTAAAAGGCGCGACGCTAAAAGTTAATAAATCATTATCTATTCGTTAATAGGAGGGAAAATTTTGTCTAAGAAATTACTCAATCAAAAAGAACAGCATTATGCAGATACGCGCGAAGAAGCAGAAGAAATTGTAACTGCTGCAAAAGAAAAAGATGCGCTCGTAATGAATAAAATCAGTGAAAAGTACAACAAATACGGTCAATACTTTTTAGTAGATTTAACATTCCAGTTTGGAACACCGAAGGAAATCATGGAAGATGCTCGTCCACAAGATGATGTAGTAGACGGTCAAATGAATATTGCTGATGTGGAAGATACACCAGGCGAAGTAGCTGCAGAAGATAAAGCGCCATTTTAATTTAGAAAGTAGGTCAAGGCATGGAAATTACAAACGGTAAAGACATTAAGAAAAGCGCCAATGTTAAAGGCATCATTTATTCAAAACCAGGCGTTGGTAAAACGACAGTAGCTGCACTATTACCTGGTCGTACTTTGGTACTCGACATTGATGGTACAGCACAGGTATTAAGTGGATATGACAATGTAGATGTAGCACAAATTGATACAGAACATCCTCATAAAAGCATTGCAGAATTTTATTCACATGCGAAAATGCACATTGCAGAATATGACAATGTTTTCATTGATAACTTAACGCATTATCAAAAATTATGGCTCATGGCCAAAGGACGCAATACAAAGTCTGGAATGCCAGAGTTAAAAGATTATGCATTGTATGACACGCATTTACTCGAAATGGTCGTGATGTTCAACGAGCTAGATGCAAATGTATTCTTTACAGCGTGGGAAACAACACGACAAATCACAGAAGAAAGTGGCCAAATCTACAATCAATTCATTCCAGATATTCGTGATAAAATCGTGAATCACATCATGGGTGTTGAGCACGTAGTAGCGCGCTTAATCAAGAAAGCAGATGATACACGCGGTTTCATGCTAGAAGGAAATCAAAGTGTATACGCAAAAAATCATTTAGACGCACGTAAAGGTTGTTTGCAAGAAGAATTAATTATCCACAATACGATAGCAGAAGGAGAAGATAAATAATGGGTTTTAAAATTACATTCAACGAAGAAAATGCAGTTTCATCAGAATTTGAAATGGTCAAAGAGGGAAAATTTGAAGCAACAATCATCAGCGCAGAGTTACAGGAGTTTAACGGTGAACCAAATTTTTCGGTAGGTGTTGAAATTCGTTCTGACGTTGTACAAGATCATCAAGGTGCAAAGATTCTTTATAACACTGTTTACTTAATCGGCAGTGGCCAGTGGGCTGAATCAACAGAGCGTAAACGCGATGTTTTCCTAAAAGCATGCGGTTATCGCGGTAAACAGGAATTGGATTTAGAAAAAGTTGAAAAAGAAATCTTGAACAAAAATGTTCTGGTAACGGTAAAACATAAGCCTAATAAAGAAGGTAAAGTTTATCCGAAAGTTACTTGGTTCGATGAAACAAAATTCCCTACCGGTGCCGCAGCAAACGATAAAGTATCAGTAGGTGAAGATGATTTACCGTTCTAAAACGAACAACTAAAAATAAGGAGTCTAGCGATAGGCTTCTTTATTTTTGCTAAAAATGGGGTGAAATCGATGAAAAATAAAAATGGCATTACTATTTTTGAGGAAAAAGTTAAAACAAGAAAAGTTAAATATGTTGAGCTACGTCGAAAAATAGATGAAGTAATTGTCACACCTTATCACAAAAAATACATCGAAGAATTAAAGAAAGAAAAATGGTATATAGCCCATTCTTTCTACATAAAAGAGAAGGTGAAAAAATGAGAGAGCATTACAACTTTAATGAAATTCCGAACGAGCTGAAAATGATGGCACAATGGGTGCTTTGGAAATACGAGGACCGTAACGGTAAGAAAACAAAAGTGCCATATCAAGCAGATGGTTCTGCAGCACAAGCGAACAATCGAAATACATGGTCCACCTTTGCAACAGCAGTAAAGTTTTATACCGAATACGATGAATTTGATGGCATCGGTTTTGTTTTTAGTCGCCAGGATAATTTAATCGGAGTCGATATTGATAAGTGCGTTGTGGACGGCCAAGCAAATTCGTTCGCGTCTGAAATTATCGATACGCTTGATTCATACACTGAATTTAGTCCAAGTGGGAACGGTATTCACATCATTATTCGCGGTAATCTTCCACAGTCGGTGATGGGGACGGGCAGAAAAAATACACAACATGGATTAGAAATTTATCAGTACGGCCGGTTCTTTACGTTTACTGGTGATCGCGAGAATAGCAACGAAATTTACGAACGTACAGATGAGCTTGCAGAAGTGTTTGAACAGTATTTTGACGACAGCGACATTCAAGGTCGAGTAAATTTAGCGGATTTCGAAAAAGATGAAATTAAATTCTCGAATGCAGAGCTGTGGGAGAAAATGTTCCGTAGTCGAAATGGCGATGAAATCCGAGCCTTGTTCAATGGTGAATCGAGTGGTGACAGAAGTAGTGACGATTTAGCTTTATGTAATCACTTAGCGTTTTGGACTGCCAAAAGCGCTATTCGCATGGATGCAATGTTTCGTGAAAGTAATCTTATGCGTGATAAGTGGGATGTTATTCATTTCACACAGACGGGGGAAACGTATGGCGAGCGCACAATCGCAAAAGCAATAGCTTCTACACCTTCCACAATCTTAGACAACATAACACAGTACGATGATTTCACGTTTAACATTACTGGGGAGTCTGTGGATGATAAGCGAGTAGAAGAAGTAATAAAAGAAAAGAAAAAATTCCGTCTAACTGAATTAGGGAATGCTGAACGTATTGCATTCGAATACGGCCATATCATTAAATATGTTTCTGAAATCGGTTGGATGCTTTGGGATGGCAAGCGCTGGAATGTTGATAACAAAAAAGAAATCGAACGGATCACAGCGAAGGTGCTACGCGGATTGTACAAATCGGAAGATGAAGGCGAGCAAAAGTGGGCGAGATATTGTGAAAAGCGAAATATCCGTATGAATAGTATTAAGGATTTAATGCCAATTGTACCCGGTGAACGAGAAGAATTTGATAAGCATGATTACTTATTCAACGTGCAAAATGGTGTGGTTAATTTAAAAACAGGTGAGCTCATGCCACATGACCGTAATCTGCATTTAACTAAAATTGCGAACGTGGAATTTATCAAAGATGCAGAATGTCCGAATTGGCTCAAATTCTTAGATAGCATTTTCTTAGGTGATAAAGAGCTGCAGGAGTACATGCAGCGTCTTGTTGGTTACAGCTTAACTGGTGACATTTCAGAACAAATTATGATGTTTTTAGTCGGAGGTGGTAGTAATGGTAAATCAACATTTATTAATACAATTAAAGATTTGGTCGGTGACTACGGTAAACAAGCCAAATCCGACACGTTTATCAAAAAGAAGGAAACAGGCGCAAACAATGATATTGCCAGATTGGTCGGTTCACGCTTTGTGTCAGCGATTGAATCAGAAGAAGGCGAACGTTTATCTGAATCATTCGTGAAGCAAATTACAGGTGGAGAGCCAGTCCTTGCGCGATTCCTACGACAAGAATTTTTTGAGTTTATACCAAACTTCAAAGTTTTCTTTACAACAAATCACAAGCCGATAATTGGCGGTTTGGACGAAGGTATTTGGCGACGAGTGAAGCTAATACCATTCAATCTCAATTTACCATCACATCTACGTGATAAAAAGTTGCCAGAGAAACTAAGTTTAGAAATGCCAGGTATTTTAAATTGGGCAGTCGAAGGTTGTATGAAGTGGCAGCAGTCGGGATTGAAAGAACCAAGCGTAGTAGCAGTAGCGACGGGCACATACAAAGAAGAAATGGATTTACTTGCACCATTTTTGACTGAATGTTGTTACGTTGACCAAAAAGATAAAAATTTAAAAATCGAAGCTAAAGAGTTGTACCAAGTATATGACCGTTTTAGTTATCAAAATAGTGATACAGCCGTCAAAAATAGTCGTGCTTTTTATCGAATGATGGAAACAAAGGGATTCGTTAAGAAACGTAGTACAAAAAATAAAATGTTCTTTTTCGGAATTACATTGTTGGAACGAGCGCCAACTGACAAGGTTACCGAAAATCAAAATAGGTTACAAAACCATAGTGAAGAAGTCCCGTTTTTCATCACTAAATAACTTTTTATAAAATAAAGTAACTCTACTCAAACCCTTGTGGCTCTAAGGCTAGTTAGCTTTTAAGTTACTTTAGTTATTTTTGTTTTATATTACTAAAAAAATAAAAAATAAATATATATATATAAGAGCGCAATGCCCTGCGAGGGTAACTAAAATAACCGAAACGCTCCAAACCCTTGTGGCTCTAAGGTTTAGAGTAGTTACTAAAAGATAACTTTCGGTAACTTTTAATAACTTTTATGAAATTAGATAACTCTTGTGAGGTGAAATCATGAATTATTTAGAGATTTTATCAAAAATATGGAAAAGTGGCGCAGAAATGAAGCTACTCAACACAGGCGAGATTGAATTATTGCATGCTGATCGTGTGCCAGCTGAAACTATGAGTGCTGCAGAATTAGTTTTTGATGACATCGAAAAATGGTTTAAATCGTGGAACGGCGCAACGGCAATTGAAAAAACGATGCGGAATATCTTGCTTCAATATTGTGGATGGACTCGAAATACAAAAATCTTGAAATGGTTGAACGCAGAAGAATCGAAAACATTTTTAGTTCATGACTGGACAGTGTTGTTAGGTAAAAATGGTTGGACGAATATTTATGATGATTATCGCCAGTATGAAAATGGCGAATCGCACAAATTAGCAAAAGAAATTTATGACAATGCGTGTGAGTACATGAAAAGGGTGACTGAAAATGAATAAGTATGAGTTTTGGTATGAGGTTGCTGTGCTTGTTTTTTGTATCACGATGGCCATTATATTTTTAGTTTTGAAATAGGAGGAGATCATGATGAATAAAGAACAGTTAGACGCGATTAAAGCGCGTGTAGTGAATACAACACCTGGTGCGTGGAGAATTGATAAAAAAAGTGATAGTCGTGCATATATTACAG
>NZ_JBHUOR010000131.1:0-48580 GCF_042686175.1 Kurthia populi
ATCAATTAATACAAAATTAAGTTAGATATGCGTGTTGGAAAATATTTTTTTGACACTCAAAAATGGCGTGAGCCATTGATATATCAACATTTATAGAGGGAGTGATGATATGTTTCATGAAACGACAATTACAACTTTTGATGGCATCGATCTTTATTCTAGAAAGGATGAGCCAGCAAGTACCCCGCAAGCAACCATTGTAATTGTTCATGGACTTTGTGAACATGCGGGTCGCTATGATTATGTAACCAAAAAATTACTTGATAAGAATTTTGTCGTCTATCGCTTCGACCACCGAGGTCATGGCCGTAGTGAAGGGCAGCGCGTTTTTTATAAAGATTTCCACGATATTATCGAGGATGTGCGCACAATCGTCAACAAGGCAAAATCAGAAAACCCGCCACTCCCGCTATTCCTTATTGGTCATAGTATGGGTGGCTTTGCCTCAGCCGCCTATGGCACAAAATATCCTGGTACGGTAAATGGCTTTGTGCTTTCTGGAGCGCTAACTCGTTATAATACGAAGCTTGTGGGTGAGCTACCACTAGATGGTATGGGCACATATTTTGCGAATGAATTAGGTGATGGCGTCTGCAGTGACCCAGCTGTTGTAAAAGCCTATACGGAGGACCCGCTTGTTGAGAAAGAAATTTCCGTTGACCTTATTAATCACGTATTTGGCGAAGGGGTGGACTGGTTAAAAGAAGCACACGCACAATTTGTAGACCCTGTGTTTTTACTACATGGTGCAGATGATGGCCTTGTCAGTGAAGAAGATTCACGCATGTTTTTTGGTGATATTCATTCTACAAATAAATCACTTAAAATTTATGCCCATTTAATGCATGAAATTTTTAATGAGGTCGACAAAGATGCGGTAATTACGGAAGCGATTGACTGGATTGAAAAACAATACTAAAAAAAGCCGGGATCACTTATCCAGTGACTCCGGCTTTTTTATCAGTTATTTTGATTTTGCTACAACAATTTTTGTACCTTTTGAATAATTGTTTGATGAATCTTTCGCTTTTACATAAAGTGTTGTTGTTGCTTTTTGTTTTGGTAGACGCAGTACGTAGTTTCCTTTTTTATCTGTCTTCGCAGTTGCGATGACTTTACTATGTTTGTATAAGTAAACGCGTGAACCTGCTTCTGCTGTGCCTTTAATTGTTTTTGTCGATGATTTTACCTTTGTAGTTACTTTTGGTTTTGCTGGTGCTACGGCATCGACTACTTTACCTGTTTTTTTCGTTTCATTACCCGCCGTGTCCGTTACAGTCATACGCCATTTTGCATTGCCTTTTAAGTTTTTAATTGTGAACGTGTATTCACCATCTTTATTGGCTTTTTTCGTATATGTTTTGCCGCCAACTGTTAGCTTAATTATGGCATCTTTTTCTGTTTTGACAACAATCTTATTCGTTTTATTTGATGCTTTGACAGACGTTACTTTTGGTGCTGTTTTATCTGCTACTTTAATTGTTGTTATCGTTTCTTTACCGTCTTTAGATGCAATAAGTGTTAGCTTTGTATCCGCAGCTTGTTTCGGTACCTTAATTGTAAAGTTACCCGCTTCATTTGCCATCGCTTCACCAATTACTTTATTCCCGACTTTCACAACTACTGTTGCACCTGGTGTTGTTTTACCTGTGATTACACCTGTTTTATCCGAAACTTGTGCATTTGGCGTCGGTGCTACTGGGTGGCACAATGACAGTGGATGCTGCTACCTTGAATTTAGCTGCTGATTTCACAGCACCTAATGGGCTACCTGCAATCGCAAGCTGTAATGTATAATCGCCTGCTTGTGTTGGTGCATCTAGACCATGAATATGGTTGTAGAACATTTCATCTGAAGCTTTTGATACAACATTCCCCTCTGCATCTATAATAGAAGCAACTGGTTTAACGCTACCAGATACAGCGGCGTGTGTTTCACTACCATGCGCTACTTCATACGACACTTGGCCATTACGAAGAACATATGAACCTTGCTCTTCTTCATCTGCAATTGTGTAGTCATTTGTTTGGTTAACTAATACAGAGGATAATTGGTTGCCATACGCATCATTAATATGCGCTGAAGCACTTACTTCTTCGCCTGCTTTATATGTTGTTTTTGGTAACTCAACCTCAGTTGTTAACTGACCGCCAACTTTCCAAGTAGATACATCGCCTGTTGTAAAGCTTCGCGTTCCTTTTGAGAAGTAGTAATTCCAAATTTTATTGTTGTTTTCCGTATCACCAAAGCCAAGACGTACTTGCATATTCATTTTTAAATCGGCTGGTACATAGAAGTTATGACCTGTACGTAATGTCGTCGTGAATGAATCGCTATATTTATTATAAGGATATAAAATTGCCCCGCGGAAATCTTTAAATCCTTCTGTATCTGCTTTAATTTTCACCTGTGCTAAATCTTGTTTGTTGAATGTTACGGTGTTATTCGCACCTTCTGTATCATCTACAGTCACTTTATCATTTAAGAAATAGTAGTTATCTTGCTTCCCTTCTGCATCTGGTAATGTCACATAATTCCCTTCGATAACATAACCATTATCTTTTTCTGCTTCTAAAAAGACAGAGCTATGTTTGTACACTTGTAGTGTATTCGCTGTTGGATACGCTTCTTGACCGTCTACAGTTACCTTCTTCTTAATCATTAATAGCTTCGTCGAAATATTATTCATCGCTTGGTCTCCATCTTTTGGATCAACCGTCACTTCTGTCATATTTTCTGGAATGGTAATATCTTGCTGTAAATCTGACAATTCGTCAAATTGACGATAGATAAAGCCGAATTTCCCGCCTGAATTTGGTACATTATAGCGGATGATGGCGATATTTCCGCCTTCTAAGCTACTTGTTTTTAAATTGTCTGGAATATTTAATACTTTCGTGCTATCTGAGTTACGGTTATAGTATTGATTCCATTCGATGTTGCCGTTTTCATCTTTTTCAGCACGTAATAATGTTGTATACGTGGCGACATTGGCACCCTCTGCATCTTTTAGCGCTAATGTTGCGCCAGAATCAACTAAGTTCATCGTTAAGGTTTTTTCAAGACCTTTTGTTGCATCTGCAGCCTGACGTGTTAATGGGCTCGGTTTCGCTGATACCGTAATATCATACGTACCTTGTGTATACTCTACAGATGTTAAAACGATAAATGAATACATATAATACATACGATTGGCAGGATTTGTAGCATTTTTCGTATCACTATCTAATAAGACTTTGCCGTCACTATTACGCTTGATGTTATAGTTTGCATAAATATTACCGAAATCTTTTGATTCGATTTTCCATTCTTCGTCATCTGCTTTGATTTCGGTTTTTCCTGTTTCCACATCTTTTTTGTAAAGCGCATCTTCCTCTGTTAATGAGCCACGTTTCATCCCTACTAATTGGTTCCCGTATGCATCGCTAAACATTTGTTTTGTATAGAAGGCTTGATCCGCTTTATAGGCATCATTGGCCTGATCACGCTCAATATACGCTACATTACGTTGTTTAGCATAACGTGCGACTGCTTCTTGGTCTGCTTCTAATGTCATATCGACTTGACCGCCAGCTTGTAGTTTTGTTGTTTCTCCTGTTTTAACGGTTGCTTTTGTTGTTTCAGCGAATGAATAAATCCAGTTTCCTTTACCATCATTCGTATCATCTGCCACTTCAGCGTCGATTAAGTATTGGTAGTCACCAGGTGTTACATAGAAATGACGGCCTGTTGCGATTCCTTCACCGAATGCTTCGTTCATTGCATCGTTATAGACATATAACACCGCATTTTCTAATTTCCCATTATCGTTATTCACAGTGATTTGGCCTGCTTGTGCTGTATCAAATGTCAGACTTCCGGGTGCTGTGATTTTTTCATCTGTTTTAGATAAGAAATACGTATCGCCATCTTGTTTTGCATAAGCAAAAATGTTGTACGCGCCTTTATCTAAATAAACGGTTGGGCTTTCGCTAGCACCTAGTTTATTAATGTCTGTCATTTCACCGACTATATTTCCTTCATCGTCTTTCATTGTAATGAAGTATTGCGCGCCGTCGATGCCCTTGCCGTCTTTACCTGTTGTTTCAAGTGCTACTTTTTGTGTATCATCGCTTGTTAATGTAATTGCACCTGTTGTATTTAATTCACGAGAATACATGAACCATGAGTTTTTGCCTTCTGCGTCGTCAAATTTACCTTGTACAACAACACGCACATCTTTTAAATCTGTGCCGACATAGCTTGGTACACGTACAGCACCTGCATTATCCGTACCGCCTGTCCAAAGCTCTGAATAATGACCTTCATCGTCTTTTTCGTATAGCTTCACTGTCGCACCTTTTGCTACATTACCGTTTGGTGATTGAACACTAAACATATAGCCTGAAACTGGCGCGTTTTTAATATGAATTGTACGCTCTGATGCATCTAATTCTACGCCATCTTTATCATAGGCTTTCACTGTTACTGCGTAATCGCCGTCTGCAAATGCCGTTGTATCAAATGAGCTTGTGAATTGATGATCTTTTACTGTACCTGTTGTTACTTCTTTATCACCGACAAATACGCTCATTGTTTGTACCGCATCATTTGCTGTTGACACACTGATAGGTGTCACGCCAATAACATCCGCGTTTTTCTTCGGCGCGTTTACAGTGAAGGCATCGATTGAGACATTATTTTCTAATGCTTTTGCGGCATTTACTTTACCGTAACCTGTTTCTCTATCATGGCCTTCTGTATTTAGGTCTGTCGCTGTTTTTGTTAATACTTCTGACACTTCATTTGCAGAGGCATCTTTATGCTGTGCTTTGTATAAAGCGGCAACTGCTGCGACGTGTGGTGCCGCATAAGATGTCCCAGTGCCTGTCGTATAATAACCCGTTTCGTCCCCTAGGTCACCAGCAAGTGATGTACTCACTACCCCAACACCTGGTGCAACTAAATCGACTGTTTCACCTGTGTTCGAGCCAGCATAAACTTGGTCTGATTTGGATACAGAACCAACCGAAAGTACATTATCAAGTGCTGCAGGGTAATTTGTATCTGCATTCCCACCGCCATTACCTGAAGCAGCTACAACAACGATGCCTGCTTGTGCAGCTTCCTGTACGGCTGTATCGATTGCTTCACTGTATTCACCTGAAAGACTCATATTAATAACGTCTACTTTTTGGTCAATCGCATAACGAATCCCCTCAGCGATATCATTTGCTGTTCCTTCACCATTTTTCGCCATCACTTTTACAGGTAAAATTGTGACATCCTCTTTCCCAGCGACACCCGCAATCCCTTTTTTATTATTCGCATTGGCAGCAATAATACCTGATACAAATGTTCCGTGACCTTGGTCATCGTTACCTGTTTTATTGTCTGCTGCATTGTCAACAAATGTTGCACCTTCAAGTACACGACCTGCTAAATCTGTATGTGTTGCTTTCACACCCGTATCTAAAACTGCGACTGTTACACCTTCTTTTGAAGCGGCTTCAGCTTGTTTCCAAGCATTTTCTGTATCAATCGCTTTTAAATTCCATTGATTTGTATAAAATTCGTCATTCATTGCTGTATCATCAGCAATTGTATAAATTTTGTTTTCTTCTACAAACTCAATATCTTTATCTGCTTCTAATGTTTCAACTACTTCATCTACATCTGATACAGCAACGTCGATAACCGTTGTTTGATCATGTTCAGAAACAATTTCTGCGTTCAATGCTTTCGCTTGTTTTGTTGAAATTTCTGCATTTTCTTTATGTTGAACAAGTAATTGTGTCGTTTCTACTGTTGTTTCTGCCTGTGCTGATAATGTTGTTGGTAAACTTGTTGATGCTGTTAAGGCAACTGTTGCCGCCGTTGCAAGTGTTTTTTCATCATTTCTATGTACTCCCTTTGATAATCATTTTCATTTTATCTCGAAAAGAATCATAATTGAAAATGATTATCAATGTCAATTCTTTTTCTCGCAAAAATACAAAAGATAAGTCATTATACGGATAAAATTATCATCAATAGGAAATTTTTTTCTAAAAAAAAAGCGCCCCACCTTAGTGGGAACGCTTTTTTGCACAATTTACTTATCATGCTTATATTTTTTTGAGCTTGAGGACGTGCTTTTCGTATCCTCACGATTTTCCAGTTTTTCATCTTTCACTTTTTCATTTAGTTCTTCTACAGGAATCGGGTCAACGAACATCATTTCCTCATCCTTATCAAAAAGACTTTCTGTATCTGAATTCACTTGATCTGGGCTATCCATACGCTTAAAATCCGTATCTTTTTTCTTATCTTCTTTGTTCATTCGGTCACTCATAAGCTGACACCTCCTTAAACATTATTTTTATGGTCTTGACGTTTTTTGCGACGATTAAAGAACCAAATAAATAAAAATGCAAAGAAGAATACTGGTAAAGCAAGTCCTTGTCCCGCTAAAATTTGAGCTGCAACACCTTCATCTGTGCCTCGGCTCGTTGCTCTTGTAATAAAAACCCCTAATGCGACTAAATATAGCACAATGGGTATCCATAATAATTTCATCATACTCGATTCCCCCTTATAAAATAATTAACCTATCTTTCAGTAATTAAACACATATCGTGCTAAAATAAAGACAATATTAAAGGAGGCTATAACGATGGCAATTGTGAATGCGTCGGATCAAACATTTTATGAAGAGACAAAATCAGGGCTTGTACTTGTTGATTTTTGGGCAACTTGGTGTGGACCGTGTAAAATGTTAGCACCTGTGTTAGAAGAACTAGCACAAGAAATTGATGTGCCGATTGTAAAATTAGAAGTCGAAGAAAACCCTGCTACTGCAGGTGAATATGAAGTAATGTCTGTACCTACATTAGTGTTATTGAAGGACGGCGAAGTAGTTGCAAAAACGGGTGGCTATCAACCAAAAGAAGCTTTAATTGATTTTATTAATAGCTATCGCTAATAAATCCGTACAAAAAAGCACGTCTAACGAATAAAATGGTTAGACGCGCTTTTTATATTGTTAGAATTTAAAGAACGTATTTAATCGACGTTGTGGCATGTGTTAGTAATTCATTAACGGTGGCATCTTCTACTTGGAGCTCGAGCACATGCGCTTTGAGGAGACGGTGTTGTACTTTTTCAGCCTCTGCATTGTTTACCCGAAATTCTAGCATGCTTAAAATTAATTGAATTAACTCCTCATACGCACTTGGTGACTCTACGAGATTTTGTACATAGCCACGTTCTTGCCATTTCATTTGTTGTAGTATTTTGATAATTTCAGACATGGGCGCATATAAATCATGTACCTCATAATAATAGTCATTTCCCTGTAATTGCTCAAAATGCGTACGGTCTGACATTTTCCAAAGAAGGGCAAAGGTTGTTGTATTCGTACAAAACTCCTCAATTAATTGCATCCAATTCATTTTTAATTGTGTAAAAGAACAACTATGTAAATGCGTTTGTAGATTGGCAAAAGAAATTTCCCGCTGCATTTATGTGTCCTCCTTTAACAGTTTTTTTCTCTATAACAGGAACAAAAGCGCCCTTTCTCATGGAAAAGGCGCCTTTGTTTTGTGATAGAGGTTTGGTATGCGGTAAGGAATTTACCGTGTAACAAATTGCATTGGACGTTTTTGCTTAGGCTAGCACCAGCGTCCAACTGGTTAGGCATTTAAAAATAGGGATTTGACTAGCAAAGGAGCCTAGAAAATGTTTCCGCTTCATTTCCTAATAACGCCTGTAGAGTTTTCTCCATAAAAAAACCACTTTCGCTAGTTCTTATACATATTAACTCATTTTTTCTACTTTGTGTAGCTTTTTTCTAAAAAATATACCGTATGACATATATTTTATATTCCATTTAATGCTAATTCCTTATGAACCACTATTCAATTATTGAATTTCTTTATCATTCTCGTTAGAATAAGACCAACTTAATGATAACGGAGGGTAGACATGGAAAAAATCAAAAAAATAACCAAAGGATTTTCTGGAGAAGAAAAATGGCTCGTGCATTATGAGCAAAAACAATGCCTTTATCGACAATTTGATCCGCAGCAATACACACAAAAAAAGCAGGAATTTTCATTGCTACAGCAACTTTTTTCTACTGGTACACAGACCTATGAGCCGCTAGAAATTGGACCAAATTATATGATAACGAGCTTTTTAGAAGGATTGGATGCAGAGGATACAATTGGCACGCTTACAGCGACAGAGCAATATCAAGTCGGTGTGGATGCAAGCGCTGATTTACGTCGCATTCATGCGATTAAAGCAAAGGAAAATACATGGGCAAGCTATCAAAAAGCTAAATATGAGCGTTACCGAAAAACGTATCATGAACGAGAATACACATATGATTTTATGCCTGCAGTCGAGCAATTTATCAATGCACATCTCCATTTATTAAACGGGCGCCCTACGCATTTACAACATGATGATTTTCATTTGCCTAATTTAATTATTCATAATCGCCACTATGCGGGTGTTATCGATTTTGGGCGCTTTGATTGGGGTGACCCGGTTTGGGATTTTGTAAAACTCGGTCTCTTTAGTAGAGAGCATAGCATTCCTTTTTGCATGGGATTACTTGAAGGCTACTATGATCACCACTTGCCTGATGATTTTTGGACACTTTACACGCTATATGCCGGTATGCTTGCCTTCTCTTCTATCATTTGGGCGGATAATATCGGCCAATTACAAACAACATTGCCTCATGTCGAACGGATGATTCAGGACCACCATGGCTTTCAACATATCATTCCTTCGTGGTTTAAATCGATAAAATTTTAAACTTTTATTGTTTTTTATGCCAAAATATAGTAAATTATTCATAAACAAACTTGGAAAAGAGGGGTAATATGTTCTCATTTTTACAAACAACAGCAAAGGCTAGTTCCTCTCCACTTTTAGCCGTTATCGAATCATTGGTCGAAAATCTCGAAGCGGGTGGAAACCTTAACCTTACCGCTGCGATTCAACACCTCTCTCCTCACGAACAACAACTTATTCAAAAACTAACTTCTTATATAACACAGCAGCATGAACGCCTTGCACAGCATGATCAGTTATTTTCAACAATTTGTAATACAGCAAACATTGGTTATTGGGTTGCAGATGTTATGCATGGTGATTTGATGCATACGGACACAAAGTTAATAATGAGCGATGAATTGAAAGCGCTAATAGGAACGCTTGGCGATGATACAAAGCGTTCCATTATGCATTTTATTCATGAAGATGATGTCGTACATATTAAAAGTGCACTCGCGACTGCGCTTCAAACAACAGCAGAGCGTATTGAAGAGCAATGTCGCCTTGTGACACCACTGGGAGAAATCCGCTATATCGATTGTCATATTCAGCTTCTTTATAAGGAGCAAAAACTTAGTAAATGCTATGGCGTCATTCACGATCTAACCGCTCAACATATTGAAAAGCAGCGCTCAGTGCAACTACTTGAAAAACATGGATTAATTACCGAAGTCATGTATGAATCACCTTGGCATGTCCAAGTGAAAAATCCACAAAACTTAGCAGATGCTCAAAATACCGTGTGGTTTTCAGAGCAATTTTTAACAGCTTTTGGTTATACGAAAACGACACAGCCACAAACGTATAAGGATTTTGCAAATCTCATCCATCCAACAGACCGCGATGGCACAAATCCTATATTTAAAATATGTTTTAGAGAAGCGAAGCAAAACGGAAAAGCACAATGCGAGTTACTTTACCGCGTAAGAGATAGCCGCGGGCAATATATTGCGATGAGCAATCGGATTATTATTACATGTAATACAGATGGCATCGTGGAACATATCGTCGGTGTAATGCGTGATATTACACTAGAAAGTCAGGAAAAAGAACGTTCGGAACAAATGAAAGCAGGCATCCAACAATTAAATGCAAGCATTGATGAAATGACCTATGCTATGCAGGATATGCACAATCATGTAGGCGAATTGACGAATGCTCAGCAGCAATCAGCGAATGCCGCAATTGATGCTCATCAACGTGCGGACAATACCCAAAATATTTCATCGATGATTCGTGGCATTGCAGATGAAACGAATTTATTGGGCTTAAATGCCGCAATTGAATCTGCGCGTGCGGGTGAACAAGGAAAAGGCTTTGCCGTCGTTGCGGATCAGGTGCGTAAACTAGCGCTAAATAGTGCGGGTGCTACAGAAGATATTGAGCAAAGTTTAACCGATTTAAAAGTGCAAATTGATACGATTTTAATGCATATGGACCGTATTAATTCCCTTGTATCTACACAAAAAGCCTTGAGTGATTCTGTCACAACAGCGGTTGAGCATATTCAGGAAATGAGCACACAGCTCGCACAAGTTGCGACTTTAAACGGCTAATATATGTAAAAAGAGGCTGGGATAAAACACGTCATGTTCCTTTTTTAGCGTTCGCAACGAAAAACCGGAATCGCGCTATAGCGTGATTCCGGTTTTTCTTATGCTCATATGAACGGTTGTTTTTATACGTATGTCAAAGCCTCTTTTTAGTATGTATCTACTTGTCATCGGTGGCCTCTCGTTTAACGTATGAAAAAATCGCTAAGGCCAATAAAATAAGCGGAAAAACAAGCCATAAAAATGGTACGTGATAATCTTCCACTAATTCATCGAAAATGGATAAAACCATCAAAAAAGTATTATTTTTATCATACTTCTTTTGAGGAAATAATGAAATGAAGAACGTTTCAATGCAGTTTTAAATACGGCCAAAATACTGTTTTTGGGTGCCTTTTCTTTAAGAGCAGCTACCCTTTAGCATCTCTTACAGCTCTGGAAACCCTTTAAAATAATGAACAAGCTGCTCTTTCATTTCCCGCACGACAGCTGTTTCGACGACTTCCTTATTTGAGCAAATGCCGATATGACGCGCTGCTTTTTTTCCTTCAATCGGAATTTGCACGAGATCATTAAAGGCTAAATGCGTTAATTTTGGTAAAAATGAAATACCGAGATTTGCTGCAACGAAGCTAGCAATCGTTTGAACTTCTTCTCCTTCAAAGCTAATGGCTACTTGGATGCCCGCTTCTTTCAATAAATCATTTGATAAATGACGAAGCGCAAAGCCTTCTTTTAATAAAATAAACGTTTCGTCTTGTAATTCTTTTACGGTCAATGTTTCTCGCCCTGCGAAGCGGTGTGTCCGTGGCAACGTCACAAATAATTCCTCTGTTAATAGCGGCTGCCATTCAATATTTTTTTCAGTGGCTACATGCGTTGTGACACATAGGTCAATAATACCTTGTGCTAATAAATTTTTGAGTGCCTGTGAATTGTTTTGAACGAGCTTCACGCGCACATTCGGATGGGTGTCTTTGAATTGCTTCATAAAGAGCGATAAATAAGTCGCACCAACCGTATGAAGAAATCCAAGCGTTACCTCACCGGTTTCAACACCACTCATTTCTGACAAACGTGTTTTGACTGTTTCCATTTCTAAAATGATGCGATTGGTACTTTCTAAAAAGAGCTCGCCAAATTTATTTAATCGAATGGAACGGCCATTACGATCAAATAGTGACACATCCAATTCCTCTTCAATTCGCATAATAGCACGGCTTAATGCTGGTTGTGATACCGAAAGCTTCTCTGCTGCTCGCGTCATATGCTCCATCTCTGCTAAAACTTTAAAATAATGAAAATGATGCCATTCCATTATCACGTCACCCCTTATGTAACTTGCGCATGATTTTTATGATTACGATGTATTATACTCCATTAAAGCGCTTCCATTTAGAAATTTTGCTTAATTCAGGGCGAACAGCTCATAGATACTAGATTTTTAGTACTAGATTAGAAAATATATACACATTTCACTTATGCATTTTTCGCATGATTTTATTAAAAATAATGTATTATACCTCCATTTCATTGTGTGATAGTCTTTTTTTAGAAAAGAGGTTACAACATGAACATTAAATCCCCTGAGCGCTTATTTTTAGCAGGCGGTAAACATGCAGTGCTACTGCTTCATAGCTTTACGGGCACAGCCAATGAAATGAAACGTACAGCAAAACATTTACATAAAGCAGGCTTTACTTGTCTTGCACCAATTTATGCAGGGCATGGGCAGCATCCAGAAAAATTTTTCCAAACAGGTATTGCAGACTGGCTACAAACAGCGCGCGAGGCGTATTTGTTTTTACAACAGCAAGACTATGAAAAAATTGTGATTGTCGGTCAATCACTCGGTGGCGTCATTGCACTCCATTTAGCAGATGAAGTGGCACCGCAAGCACTTGTGACGATGTCATCGCCCATTGTCGAACGGGAGCTTAGCGGCCTAGAGTCACGCGTAAAAGCCTATACAACATATTATTTACGCATGCGCGACATCCCTGAGCCAGAAGCCTTTCATTTTGTGGCGACGCACTTCCCTCGTCCTGAGCATAAATTACATGCGTTGCAGCAATTTATTTTAGCGACATCTGATTTACTAGCGAATATCAACTGTCCTGCCCTTATCTTGTACGGCGAAGCGGACGCGCACATTTATCAGCATAGTGCCCAGTTAATTTATGATGGACTTGCCTCTACAACGAAGCAGTTACGTGGCTATAAGGAGGCCGGGCATCTTTTATCATTAGCGCGTATTCCTGAAATTCATGACGATATTGTCGATTTCCTTGCGGATGAATTGTAAATTTTTAGAAATTAATTTATGATGAGAGGAAACAGGGAGGTAGTTAGATGACAAATCAAGCAATGGAACAATTTTTATCAAAAATTCAGCAAGACCCAGCTGGTTTAAAAGGTTACAATGCACGTATTCAATTTGACTTTACCGATACAGCAGAAAGTACGCTCATTTCATTTGATGGCAATAACGCACATGTCGTAAAGGATGCACAGGCACCCGACTGTACCGTATCGATTTCTAGTAAAAATTTTGAAAAGCTCACAACGGGGCAAATGAATCCACAAACGGCTTTTTTAATGGGCAAATTGAAATCAAAGGGCGATATGAGTCATCTACTACGCCTAAGCAGCCTCTTAACGTATTATAAATAAACAAAAAGCCTTCTAGGGGACACTCCTTAGAAGGCTTTTATTTAGCGTTGTTCGTATACTTTAATCCACGCATCAGGCGCCATCTTCTCGACTAATTCGCCTAATAGCTCATACGGAATATGCGTCGCATTCGTCAAACGAATACAACTTTTTCCCATTTGTAATTTCGTTGACACTTCTTCCTTGTAGCGCGTCGTAAACCATTGTAGTAGCTCCGGATTGGCATAGATGCCCATATGATACACCCCAATATGATGCTTTTGCGGAATTACGCTTAAAAAAGGAAGCGGTGTACCGGGCGTCACATGATAACCTTTTGGGTAATCACGTAGTGGCACAACATAGTGAGTGCCACCATGCTCTTCACATTTTTTAAAGCCTACGGGAATATGTTTGTCAATAACAGCGATGAGCTGCTCATATGCCTGCTGTTGGTCCTTCATCACAACACCTCATTAAAACACATAATGATAAACATCCTTATACAGCTGCGCTAGCTCTTCTTCTGTCGGGATGCGCGGATTATTCGCTGGACTGCCACTGGTTATCGCATCAACGACCATTTTTGGAATCGCTGCATAAAACGCCGATTCCTCAATGCCATAACCCTTTAAATTTGGAATGTCTAAGCTACGACATAATGCTTTTACAGCCTGAATAACTTCCTCAGCAAGCTCCTCCTCGCTCAGATCGGCTGTTTGCTCAATGAAAAACGGCGCCATTTTTGCAAGTTGCGGCGTACAGTTTTCCTTTGAAAATTCAAGCACCGCTGGTAACAGCATCGCATTTGAAATACCATGCGGGACGTGGAATAGTGCACCGATTGGGCGAGACATGCCATGTACAAGCGCCACAGAAGCATTTGAAAATGCCATCCCCGCTTGCAACGAGCCAAGTGACATCGCCTCACGTGCCGTCAAATTGTGACCATCACGATATGCCGGCAGTAAGTTCGCGGTAATTAATTCAATAGCAGACAGCGCCAATTGATTCGAAAATGGATGCGCTTTGCGTGATAATAAACTCTCAATCGCATGGCTCATCGCATCAACGCCGGTTGCAGCGGTAATATGCCGTGGTGACGATACTGTTAGCTGTGCATCAACAAGTGCCACATCTGGCATAAAGGCTGCATCTTTAATCATCATTTTAATGTCTTCTGCAGTATTCGTAATAACCGTCACATCGGTTGCCTCACTACCCGTCCCCGCTGTTGTCGGAATCGCAATATGCGGAATCGGTAGCTCGGTAATGGGCGTCGCACCGTGCATATAATCCCCAATATAGCCGCGATTTGTTGCCACAACCGAGATGGCCTTTGCCGTATCAATACAGCTACCGCCACCAATAGAGACAATGACATCGCATTGATGTTCACGTAAAAGCGCAAGTCCCTCATTTACATAAACGTCTAGTGGCTCTGATGTCACCCCTGTATACGCTACAGAGGCTTGCTTTAAATGCGCTGCACATTGTGCCACAACCCCTAAATCTTCCATAATCGGGTCACTAATAATTAACGCGGTCGTCCCTAATTTCTGCGCATGGTCCCCAAGAGTTTGAAAGGCGCCATTACCATAAACAATTTTTGCCGGAGAATGTACTGTATATGCCATCTGAAACCCTCCTAATCATTACTTGGGAACGCGAATGTAGAGCCCATTTGAGAGCCCGCTTCTGGCCAGCGTTCCGATACGGTTTTTGTTTTTGTAAAGAAGCGCGCTTGATCTGGGCCAAACATATGCCCCTCGCCAAAGCGTGAATCTTTAAAGCCTGCAAAATTATGATAGCCAACTGGAATCGGAATTGGCACATTGACACCGACCATGCCCACATCGATTTCTGTCGTAAATTTACGTGAAGCATAGCCATCATTCGTGAAAATCGTCACGCCATTGCCAAGCTCATGCTCATTAATGAGCTGAATGGCTTCATCAAGTGTTTCCACGCGTACGATATTACGCACCGGGCCAAAGATTTCTTGCTCATACACATCCATGCCTGGCTTTACGTGGTCAAATAAAGTCGGGCCAATGAAGAAACCTTTTGATTCGTTGACGATAGGAAGCTCTCGACCATCACAAACGATTTCGACGCCCTCTTCTTCCCCCTTCTTAATCGCCGCAAGCATCGCTTCCTTCGCCTGCGCTGAAATCACCGGGCCGAAATCGGTATCCGCCTCTTCATAGGAGCCTACTTTTAACGCTGCTACTTTTTGTTTTAAAATAGCGACTAAGCGCTCAGCCGTCTCTTGTCCTACGGGCATAATCGTTGATAATGCCATACAGCGTTGTGATGCTGCACCATATGCCGCGCCCATAAAGGCTTCTGCCACCTGTTCTAAATCCGCATCTGGCATGACAACCATATTATTTTTGCCGCCGCCAAGTGCTGTGACACGCTTGCCGTATTTTGCCCCTGTTTCGTAAATATATTTTGCAACAGGTGTTGAACCAACAAATGAAATCGCCTTAACCGCTTTATGTTCGAGTAATTCATTCACCGCATCTTTATCGCCATTGATTACCGTCCAAATGCCATCTGGAAGGCCGGCTTTTTTCCATAGCTCACTAATAAATAATGCTGTCATTGGGACTTTTTCAGAAGCTTTTAAAATGACCGCATTCCCGACTGCTACTGCCATACTTGTTTGTGCAAGCGGTACCATAATTGGGAAATTGAACGGCGAGATTGCCGCGACAACGCCTAGTGGATATTTTGCAGAATACGCATTAATATTCCCACCAACATTGACCGAATATTCCCCTTTCACTAAATGCGGAGCGCCGATTGCTAAATCAACAGATTCAATACCACGCGTCACTTCGCCTTTCGCATCTTCTATCGTTTTTCCGCTTTCACGACAAATAATAGCTAAGAGCTCATCTAAATGTTGTGTTAATAAATTGCGGAAATTTAACAAAACCTGCGCACGCTTTGCGACAGAAACATCACGCCATGCTGGGAATGCTGCCTGTACCTCTGCAATGGCCTCACGTGTTTCCTCTCTAGTCGCGAGTGGTACTTTCGCAATGACTTCTCCAGTTGTCGGATTAAAGACATCACCAAATCGTCCGCTCTGCCCTTCTACGTTTTGTCCTCCGATAAAATGCGTTAATGTTTGAATTCCTGTTGTTTCCATATCGTTCGCCTCCCTAAATTTTAAAAAATTCTGAAAATACACTAGAAAAAAATATAAATTTCTCGTATGATTATTTCACTGACCTCGGTCACTTAAATCATAAACGATAGAAAATTCATTCGTCAACGATAATTTTTTAACTTTTTAGAGAAAAGGAGTGATTTTTTGACAACTGACCGAAAGAAAAAGGCGCTAGAGACGCGCCAAAAGCTCTTAGATACCGCATTAAAACTTTTTGCAAAACGAGGATTTGAGCATGTATCGATTGCACAAATTACGACAACTTGTGGCGTTTCAAAAGGAACTTTTTACACTCACTTTGCAACGAAATATGATATTGTGCTCGAAAAATTTCAGGAATTTGATGCACATTATGTAGAAGCCGCAAAAAAAATCGATGAAAACTTAAGTCCACCACAGAAAATTATTGCACTATACGATGAACAAATGATTTATTTAACGACTGTCGTTGGCAAAGACATTATGCGCACTGTCTATACAGCAGCGATGACGAATCAAGTCGAGCATGTGCATTATTTAATTCACCCACAGCGGACGATTTTTGAACTGATTCGTCGTTATTTAGAAGAAGGCGTGGAACAAAATATTTTCCGTAAGGATCTGTCATTTGAAGCGATTGAAAAAATGATTCAACGGGCGATGCGTGCCAATGTGTATGATTGGCTTATTCATGCAGAGGATTTTGATTTAATAAAAGAGATGCATGTCTTTACAACAACGCTACTTGATGGCATACGCGCGTAAAAACTAGCTTTATTTCACCAGCTTTTTTCGGTATACAGCCGCAGAGAGCTGGTTTTACTTTGCCCAATTTTATATAGTCTAGACTATTTATTATTTCTTCCGCTAATCTTTATATCAACGTTCTTTCAATGACATCTAGTTTGTTTCGCGTAAATGACACCAATTCACCTCTCAAAACTGAAAAATAGCCCTTTTTACTTCGTGCATTTATCCAACTTGCCAATATGAGCTAAATAAAAAGTAGAATGAGCTTTTACTCGAGTTTACTAAAAAATTTACTATCAAAAATACACGTAACAAAATATTAAAGCGTAAAAATGAGTGCGTATATAAGCACGTACTCACTCAGATTCATCAGGTACCTTTTGTTAGCGTAAAAATAAAAAAGTCCCCCAATGTTTCCACTGGGGGTCAAAGAGAAGAATATGAAAAGTACACTTATAATGTAGCCCTTTTTATAAAAGCTTAAACCTGTTTTTATTATTTTTTTATTTTTTTTTCAAAAAAAATCATATTTTATTAATGAAAGCAAATTTATTTAAGTTCAATTTCCTCTGTTTCTTCTTATTATATGAAAATAGTCGACTAATTTTCTGAAAATAAAAACTTCTATATTTTATGTTTCAAAGTAAAACAGAGGGGAATAGATAAAGTGTTCACGTAAAAAATTTTTTACTACATATGAACAACCTCGAGTAGATTTATTTTTGTTTTGTCGATAACAAAATCAGGATTTAAAAGATTGAGATTGTTGTTTTACTTTTCCGCTATTTTATTTCCCAACAATTAAAGTACTACATATCTTTTGCAATCCTCGAAAATAGCAAACCCAAAAGGAGCTGTTTAGAGAATATGCAACAAAATAATAATTTAGATATGGAACCGCAAGATATTAATGTTGTGAGTTCCAAGAAAGCACGTAAGGCTGTTGTCGCCACCGGTCTCGGTAACGCGATGGAGTGGTTTGACTTTGGTCTTTATGCTTATTTAGCTGTTGTCATTAGTCAGTTATTTTTCGCTGGTGTTGATAATAGTGGTCTTCAACTTGTCTTCACCTTCGCTACATTCGCTGTGGCCTTCTTAGTTCGCCCAATTGGCGGCATTTTCTTTGGTAAGATCGGCGATAAATACGGTCGTAAAATTGTCTTAAGTACAACGATTATTATTATGGCAATTGCTACATTAATGATTGGTTTATTACCTACGTATGAGCAAATTGGTATTTGGGCGCCTATTTTATTATTAGTCGCTCGTATGATTCAAGGTTTCTCTACTGGTGGGGAGTACTCAGGCGCGATGGTCTATATCGCCGAATCATCTCCCGATAAAAAACGTGGGATGCTTGGTAGTGGCTTAGAAATCGGTTCTTTATCTGGTTTCATTGCCGCTTCAGGTCTCGTTACCATTTTAACGTTCGCCCTATCTGATGCTCAAATGATGTCTTGGGGCTGGCGTATTCCTTTCTTCATCGCTGCACCAATCGGTCTAATTGGTTTATATTTACGTCGTCATCTTGACGAATCACCAATTTTTGAAGAAATGGAGCAAGCACAAGAAGAAAGTGACGAAGAACCGTTAACATTTAAAGAAATTTTAAAGCATTATAAAAAAGATTTAATATTAAGTGTTGTTATCGTGGCATTCTTTAACATTACCAACTATATGGTACTGTCATATATGCCTTCGTATTTAACCGAGGTTATCGGCATTGATAACACAACAAGTTTAGTCATTTTATTAATCACAATGGTCTTAATGATGCCACTCGCATTATTCTTTGGTCGCATGAGTGATAAATTTGGTAATAAACGTGTTGTTCAAATTGGCCTTGTTGGGTTAACCTTCCTAGCAATCCCTGCATTTATGTTAATGGGTGTTGGCCAAGTCGGCTTTATTTTCGCCGGTGTCTTCTTATTAGGTTTCCTATTAAGTTTTTATGAAGGGACACTTCCTTCATTACTACCAAGTTTATTCTTCTCAGATGTTCGTTATCGTGCACTGGCATTGACCTTTAATGTATCGGTGTCAATATTTGGTGGGACAACACCACTTGTATCGGCTTATTTAGTCCATGTAACAGGCGATCCACTTGCACCAGCGTACTATTTAGCAGCGGTCAGCATCATTGGCTTAATCGTCTTTAGCTTATTATTCGTTCAAACGTCAGGTCGCGCATTAAAAGGCTCGTACCCAACAGTTGAAACGAAAAAAGAAGTACGCGAAGTGATGAAACAAGATCCTGAAGATGCATTATGGTGGCATGAAGAAGCTCCAGATATCGAAACTGAGCAAACTCAACCGCCGAAAACAATATCTTAATAATAAAAAAAGTCGTGTCTAAAGGCACGGCTTTTTTGTTGATTTGATTATTTTGAGTGACGAAGTTATTACGTCTTTTCACATAAAAAAAGAGATACCCAGGCGTCGGGTATCTCTTTTTTAAAGGATAATGTACATTTCTATGAACATACTATACTCATTATATGGGAATCCTCTAAAAAACCATATCGGCATGTACACCTAATTTTCTTTTATAAATTAGGTATTTTGATATGTATTTTATTTATTTTTTATAAAACCCATGCAAATTCCACTGCTGGTCAAACATTTGTATCGTATTCAAGTAGGTAAATGTGTCAATGTCTTCTGGTAGTGGTTCTCCCGTTCCTGCTACAATAACTTGAACAGATGCTGTTTTTTGCTCTTCTGGTTTTACAAGCGCATAAATATATACCTTGTCATATTGAAATGCAATGGAAAGTGGCTTGGCTCCTAAAGGTAAATCAATTGTTTCTACTGTATTAACGCGTACTGGATATTTATATACTTTCATTTTTTTCCCTCCTCCTTTATTACTCTCTTTTCCTTTAATCATTAAAAATAAAACGCGGCGTTTTTTTCCTAATAGCTGCTTTCCTGTTAAACTATATACTATATGAAAAAATATGCATAAAAAGGGCGTGAGACATTGACTGATTTTTATCTTTATCTTTTTAAATCGAGTACGATAAGTGCCATTTTACTTGTGGTGAACATTATCCTTGCTATCACCATTATTTTCTTGGAGCGTAAAAAACCATCAGCTGCCTGGGCTTGGGTTTTCGTGCTATTCTTTTTACCGTATATCGGTTTTATCCTCTACTTATTTATCGGTAAACCATTGCGTCAAAAACATTTACGTCGGTGGATGCCAAAGGATAGCATTGGTATTCAGGAAATGATTGATGATCAAAAAGCACGTGTTTTAAAAGATGAGCTGAATATAGAAAACTTCGAAAATGCACGTGAGTTAATTCATATGAATTTACAAACGAATAATGCACTCGTAACAAAAAACAATCATGTGGAACTTTTTAATGATGGTCATGAAAAATTCGATGCGCTACTGCGTGATATTGCTAATGCGACAGATCATATCCACGTGCAATATTATATTTTCAAACTAGATGGCATCGGCAAAAAAATTACTGCTGCGCTAATCGAACGTGCCAAGGCAGGCGTTGAGGTGCGTATCCTTTATGATGCGCTCGGCTCACGAAATGTGCGCAAACGGCATTTTAAGGAATTGATTCAAGAAGGTGGAGAGGTTGAGGTCTTTTTCCCATCCATCTTACCGCTTATTAATCCCCGAATGAATTATCGTAATCACCGAAAAATTGTCGTTATCGATGGACAAATCGGCTATATTGGTGGCTTTAATGTCGGCGATGAGTACTTAGGGCTGGACAAAAAGTTTGGCTACTGGCGCGACACACATATGCGCATTCAAGGGGCGGCTGTTCATGCACTTCAGGCACGCTTTATGCTGGACTGGAACCAAGCTGGTAATTCACTTGATTTATCCTTTGCACCGCATTACTTCCCTGCTCATGACATTACAGGAGACATTGCGATGCAAATTGTTTCTAGTGGGCCCGATACACCACATTCAAGTATTGAAAACAGTTATATTAAAATGATTTTACAAGCAAAACGCTATGTCTATATCCAGTCGCCTTACTTCATTCCTGATGAAGCATTTTTAGAAGCGGTACGAATTGCGGTACTATCTGGTATTGATGTACGCATTATGATTCCTGATAAACCGGACCATCCATTTGTTTACATGGCGACCTGCTCGTATGCAGGCGACCTAATGGAATCAGGCGCAAAGGTTTATCACTATGCTAATGGCTTCATTCATTCAAAAGTCGTGCTCATTGATGACCAAATCGCTTCTGTTGGGACAGCAAATGTGGATAACCGCAGTTTCCGTTTAAATTTTGAAGTTAATGGCTTCCTATACAATGAAAAAGTCACGAAAGAACTGGCGGATATGTTCCATGAAGATTTAAATGTATGTGTTGAAATGACGAAGGAATCGTATGAATCTCGCTCGTTATGGGTGAAATTTAAAGAATCTGTTTCGCGCATGTTATCTCCTATTTTATAAACTCAAATCATCGTCTTATGGGCGGTGATTTTTTATTACTTTGTTTAATCCATTTTCTAAAGGGCAAACAAATTAAGAGACGACAAAAACAAAAGGAGTTTTTACGATGACAGAAGAATACCAAAAAGTTCGAGACAATTTAACATCGATTATTGAGGATGCATCTGTTGCGATGCTTGTAACGCAGCAGGAAGATGGAAAACTTGTATCACGACCAATGCAACTACAAAAAGTAGAATTTGATGGGGATATTTGGCTACTTACGCGTACAGATACAGATAAGTATGATGAAATTAATGTCAATAACCGTGTGAATGTCGCAATTGCTAGTAAATCGTATGCTTCAATTAGCGGGACTGCTGAATTTGTCGATGACGAAGCACGTAAAAAAGAATTTTGGAATCCTATCTATGAAAAAATGTTTGATGTAGCTTATGACGACCCTCAACTTGTATTAATAAAAGTACATGCAGAGTCTGCGGAATACTGGGAAACTGGTTCAACAGTAAAATCAGTGTACAATTTTGTGAAAAAAGTTGTCGGAAAGGAAGAACCTGTAAAACCTTCAAAAGATACCAACCAATCACTTGATTTATAGTCCATACAACTTCAATTTATTAGAATATTAAAAATCTTTAAAATAGCGTTTATTTATGAAAAATATTTACTTTTATCATATTTATGTTTTTTTCGCGAAAACGCTTGCAACTTATGGTCCGTACCTCTACGATAAGAAATGTAAGATTTTAAAACTTAAATATTGAGGTATCAACATGTCTATTTTAATCGGAATTTTAGGTTTAGTCGTCGTTCTTGGCGTCGCATACCTAATGAGTAATAACCGCAAAGCGATTGACTTTAAAGCGGTAGGTATTATGTTCGTATTACAAATTCTTCTGACATTAGTGATGTTCAAAACATCGGTTGGGTTAAAAGTAATCGAATCTGTAAGTAACGGGATTACGAAAGTAATTAGCTATGGTCGTGAAGGGATTTCATTCGTTGTTGACGGTTGGATTCCAGAAGGTGGTTCACCATTTTTCATTAATGTTTTATTAATTATTATCTTTACGTCTATGTTGCTTTCAATCTTGACTTATATCCGCGTTCTACCTATTTTAATTAAATATGTAGGTGGATTTTTATCAAAAATTACAGGTGTTTCTCCAGTCAAAACATTCCATGCGATTAATAATATTTTCTTCGGTCAATCTGAAGGTTTATTAGCAATCAAATCTCAAATCCTCAAAATGGATTCAAACAAAATTATCGTTATCTCTGTTGCATCAATGGCTTCAGTATCTGCTTCAATCATGGCATCATACATTACGATGCTTCCTGCACAATACGTATTAGGTGCGATGGCATTAAATGCATTATCAAGCTTAATTATCGGTATTATGATTGCACCAGATGTTGAAAAAGATACTGAAAAAGTGGATATTAAAGACGCTACTGAAGCGAAATCTTTATTTGAAGCCATTTCTATCGGTGCATTAGATGGTGGTAAGGTTGCATTAATCGTAGGCGCGATGCTGATTGCATACGTTGGTTTAATGGCTTTAATCGATGGTCTATTCAGTGCAGTAATCGGTATTTCATTTACAGAAGTATTAGGTTACATCTTTGCACCAATCGCTTGGATCATGGGTGTTCCAGCACAAGACATTTTAGTAGCTGGTCAAACAATGGGTACTAAATTAGCAACCAATGAATTCGTTGCAATGCTTCAATTTATGGATCATATTCCGAACCTATCTGAAAAAACAGTTGGTATCGTATCTGTCTTCTTAATTAGCTTTGCTAACTTCAGTTCAATTGGTATCATCGCCGGTTCTTTACAAGCAATCAGCGGTGAAAAAGCAGCAATCGTTTCTAAAAACGGTTTAAAAATCTTATTCGCTGCTACATTAGTTTCTGTATTCACAGCTACATTAGTTGGTTTATTTATTTAATACAAAAAGCGAGCGTCGCGATTATGCGATTCTCGCTTTTTTTACTATTCGACCGTTTCCAGTTCATGTAAAATAAACACTAAAGGAGGGATTGCATGAAGGAATTATCACTAGCGATGCTACGCGCTGGGATTTTTGGTTTTGGCGGCGGTCCATCCGTCATGCCGCTATTTCGCCATGAAGCGGTGAAAAAATATCACTGGATGGATGATGATGAATTTAGTGAAATATTAGCGATTGCGAATGCACTACCCGGCCCGATTGCCACAAAAATGGCAGGTTATTTAGGTTATCGACTGCATGGTGCCCTCGGTGCGATCTGGGGCGTTATTTGCCACATTCTCCCTAGTTCTATTTTAATGATTGCGCTTCTCTCAATTGTTGGTTGGCTCAGTAGCTCAAAAATTGTGATTGGTATGATTGCAGCCGTAATGCCCGTCGTAGTCATTATGCTACTTGAAATGGCGTTGCAATTCTCACAAAAATCACTCAAAGGGCTTGGCATTGTTATGAGCATTGTATTTTTCGCGATAGCCATTCTATTACTTGAAGTACTTCATATTCATTCAGGTGTGGCAGTCATTTTATTTTTAATATATGGTGCGGCACACTTTAAGCTAGTGGAGCGCGTTAAGAGATGGCGTAAAGGGGGCGACGCTTCGTGATTCAGCTTTTTATCGGCTTTTTTGTGGCAAATATTTTAGGCTATGGTGGCGGGCCCTCGTCTATCCCTCTCATTTACGAGGAGGTTGTTGAACGTTATCACTGGCTTAGTAATGAGGCCTTTTCAAATGTCTTAGCACTCGGTAATGCACTCCCAGGTCCGATTGCGACGAAAATTGCCGCCTTTGTTGGCTACGATACATATGGCATATGGGGTGTCCTCATTGCGTTGACGGCGACAATTGTGCCGACGGTGGTGCTCTTAATTATTTTAATGAATTATTTGCAAAAGCATCGTGCTTCTCCAGTCATTAAAGGGATGACGCTATTAATTCAACCAATTTTAGCAGTTATGATGTTTGTGATTATCGTGCAAATGTCTCGTGAGTCTCTGCAAACGATTGGCACACTACAATTTTTACTCATTGGCGGTGTGGCCTACTGGGCTTTGATGATTCGAAAATTCCACCCCGCCTTCGTCATTGCAGGCGCCTTTTTATACGGTGGGATTGTACTACCGTTTTTCATGACATAAAAAAACGCTTCAAATACCGAACGAGCATGTGAGAATGTTTTAAAGCCATGAATGCCATGAAAGCTACCAAGCCCTGAGTTATTGACACCACCAAAAGGTAGTTCTAAATACGTATTATGCTGGACGATACCATTGATCGTCACACCACCTGAAGACGTATAGCGTAGGCAACGTTCTTGGAATGCCTCGTCGTCACTAAATACATAGAATGCGAGTGGCTTTGGTCGCTGCTGAATATAGTGTAGCACCTCATCAAGCGATGTATACGCTTTCAAAAATGTTAACGGTCCAAAGATTTCTTCATGTGCAATATGCATGTCCTCTGTGACATTGCCAAGTAACGTCGGCTCAATTAGGCGATTGACGTCATCGAATGTTCCACCGCTTAATACGACCGCACCTTTTGACATCGCGTCATCATATAAGCCTTTTAAACGATTGAAATGCGCATCGTTCACAATTTGTGTACGCTCGGTTGTACGAATTTCGCCGTTTTCATATAATAGGCCTTGTGTTGTTGCGCGGTACGCAGCCGCAAAAGCCTCGACATCCTGCTCATGAACAAATAAATAATCGGGACAAATACAGAATTGACCACCCATTAATACTTTGCCGAATGCAAGTGCCTGTGCTGCCTTCGCTACATCATAGCCTTTATCGATGATTGACGGTGATTTACCGCCAAGCTCTAATGTAACGGCTGATAGATGATTCGCCGCTTCACGCATGACAATTTTGCCGACGCGTGGGCTTCCTGTAAAGAAAAAGTGGCTAAATGGTAATTTTAATAGCTGCTCAGATGTCTCCGCCTCGCCCTGTACAAATGCTACTTGCCGCTCATCAAATGTCGCCTCAATAATTTGCTGTAGTACGGCATTATAATGTGGATTAAACTCACTTGGCTTGATGACAACGCAGTTTCCTGCCGCAAGTGCCTCTGTTAATGGGTGAATTGTTACCGACATCGGGGAATTCCATGTACCAAAAATACAGACAGTGCCACGTGATTCGTATACAATATAAGCACCCTTGCCATCTTTTGGCTGCTCGACGCGCTCTGGTTCCATCCACTGTGCCACATGCTCACAGGCATAATCAATCGCCTCTATTGCAGCATATACCTGATGCTCTGCGGTCATGCGTGGTGTTTTATAATCCTTGATGCTCGCCGCAATTAAATCTTCTAAACGGGCTAAAATATTTGTCTTTAAACGTTGTAGCATCTCCACACGTTCAGAAGCGCTTGTTTGACGCATCTCCCATTGATGTTTCGTTTGTTGATTAAAAATATCATGGATCTTTTCTACTGCAACTTGTACCATTTTAGCTCACCCTTTCAAATTATTTACATTTATTATAAAATAAAGAGAGTCGACTCTCAAGTTTTATTATACGAAATGAGGAAAAAATATGACAACTAGACAGCAAGCAAAAAACGCACGTCACGAAAAAATCATCGATGCCGCGTATACATTATTTTTAGCGCAAGGCATTGGCTCCGTCCAAATGCTCGAAATCGCAAAGGAAGCGGGTGTCAGTAACGCGACGCTATTCCGCTATTTTGCGAATAAAGCCGCAATTATTTTAGCAGTAATGGACCGCTTTATGCAGGATGCCGGGCGCGATATGCAAAAAATTACGACCATGCCTTTGACGGCCTATGAAAAGCTCGAAAAAATGTTTACGTATTTTATGGCGACAACGCCCGAGGTAACGCAAAAGCTCGTCCGCTATCTTGAAGCTACTGAATATTTAGCAGCGGTTGAAGGCATTGAGGTGCCTTCTTCTACTACGATGTTCAGTGAAGTAGTCGACCATATTATTGAAACAGGTAAACAGGACCAGTCGTTTCATACAACCATCGATTTAAAAGTAGCGATTCATACAGCCGTCACGACATTTAGCTATATGAATATGAAAATTGAAAAAGATCAGACGCTGCCGTTCGCACAAAAAAGCGCTCATTTTGACATTCAAATGAGCGCGTTAAAAGATATGTTACTACGAGCATTAGCCCCCATTAATCCAGTGTAATATCAATGCCAATGCGTTTCATTGCGAGCTTTTCCGCAATCATACGAGAGCTAAAATTGTCCCATGATGTTGAATAAAAGGTCGTTCGATTTTGCTGTTGCACTTTTTTAGCCCATGCACGTACGACATCGACCGCATACCCACGTCCACGGTAATGCTCATTTGTAAAGACACTGGCCTCTGCCGCTTCGGTCGTTTGGCGTGCACTACAGCAAAGGGACACCGGAACGCCTGCTTCAATAACTGTAAATACTGGTGCACGCTCAGCTAATTCATCATGCGTGTACGGAAATGCCTCTTTAATTAAATATTTATTGTCCTCTGTAATTTCAATTGGGCCTTCAATTTGTGATGCAATCGTTGGGATTTCATAAAATGGGCCTAAATGAAAATGTTGCAGCTTTTGCTCGGCTGAAAATAATTGAATCGCCTGTAATAGCTGCTCATTCGGTGTGTCGCTCACGATGGCCTCTAGCTGCTTTCGAAGCTCTGGTGCCATATGCTCTTGATATTTGGTGATGCTTTTTTTACGTGTCACCCCTACATAAAACTGAGGTGCTTTATCATATGGCGACTCATTTAGTACCGTTAAATCGCCCACTTCATTTTGCTGAAATAATACATCAATATGCTGTTGCAGTAAGGTCTGTTCGTCCATTTAAAAGCCCCCTAGTTCTCTTCTTATTACATCAATTCCCGGCTCGAAACCATCTCAATCCATATTTCAGCGGTACATTTCATAAATTTCTGTCGCAATATAGTCTGAGCTATAATGGAGCCCTCGTTTTAGCCACCACATCATAATGCCAACGAGCGACGCTGTTTTAATATCGATATCAATGTCACGACGTGGCGTTTGTGTGACGCTATTTTCGCGGCGCACGCTAATAAGACGCTTCATTTGCTCATATAATTTCTCTTCAAAATCATTCTTTTGAAATAAGACGAGCAAATGTTGGCGCTGATTGTATAAATAATCGAGTAAGCGGATCAACTGGGATTTCTCGCTTAATTCGCGCACCTGCATAAGCTCTTCAATTTGCTTCGTAATTTCACCGACGATTTCATCAGTTAATTTTTGCAAAAGATCGTGAATATCCTCGTAATGCAAATAAAAGGTCGTCCGGTTAAGCCCAGCTTGTTGCGACACTTTTTGAATCGACAATTTTTCGGCAGGAATGCCTTGCTGTAACAGCTCAATCACAGCTTGTTTCAGCATTTCTTTCGTGCGTATGGCGCGCGGGTCTTCTTTTTTCGACATATTCATTCTCCTCGTCCATCTTTTTCGATTTTATCTACATCTTTTTTATTTTTGTCTTTTAGTCGACAACTTGATGAAAATTGTGCATGGTCAACAAAATTCATTCCTTGTTATGATATTTCATAGACAAAGTGTCTATAAAATTAATAGTAGCGTAAGGAGATGTACGATGCAAAACGAAATACCTAACAGCACGAAAAAGATTTTAATTACGATTATGATCATCGGCTGTTTTTTCTCAACACTCAACCAAACCCTTTTAAACGTCGCGCTTAGTGACTTAATGGAAATTTTTAAGGTAACACCGGATACGATTCAATGACTTGCGACAGGCTTTATGCTTGTCAATGGGGTGCTTGTACCACTTACGGCATTTCTGATGAAGCGCTACACAACACGTCAGCTTTTTATCGCCTCAATGCTCTTTTTACTGATTGGTTCGATTGTCAGCGCATGTGCGACAACATTTGGCGTATTATTAGCTGGCCGTATGATTCAGGCGGCTGGAGCGGGAATTATTTTACCGCTGATGATGACCGTTATTCTTTATTTATATCCACAAAATGAGCGTGGTGCGGTCATGGGTAAAATCGGCTTTGCGATTATTTTCGCGCCCGCAATTGCGCCAACAGTTGCTGGCTTTATGCTAGATTTCGTATCCTGGCGCTGGCTCTTTATTATGATGATTCCGATTTCAATTATCGTCATTTTATTAGCAGCGAAGTATTTATTTAACGTCGGCGAAACAAAAGATGTCAAGCTAGATATGATGAGCATGATTTTCTCAACAGTTGGCTTTGGCCTTTTACTCTTTGGCTTTAGTAGTGCCGGAAGCCGCGGTTGGTCCGACTGGGTAGTACTTACTTGTATCATCGTCGGTCTAATTGTCATTGGCCTATTTTGTAAAATGCAGCTTCTTTCAAATGAGCCGATGCTTAATTTACGCGTCTTTAAATACAAAATGTTTACGATGACATCCCTTGTGAATATTTTAGTAACGATTTTAATGTATGCCGATTTAATTTTATTACCGATGTATTTACAAACAGGTCGTGGCTTTAGCGCCTTTGAAGCGGGCTTACTGCTATTACCAGGAGCCGTTATTAATGCCTTCTTATCCCCTGTTACCGGGAAACTCTATGATAAGCACGGCGCACGACCATTATTTATTATCGGTATGCTGTTAATTGGGATTTCGATGTGGATGGTCACGGATTTAACTGCAACAACTAGCTTCGTCTACATTATGATGCGTACGATTATCCTTCGTATTGGTCTATCCTTTATTACGATGCCACTTAATACAGCCGCATTAAATGCACTGCCACTCGAACTTGGCTCACATGGCTCAGCTGTAAACAATACGGTTCGCCAATTAGCTGGTGCAGTCGGAACGGCGGTTATTGTGACGGTGTATACGATTCAATCAACTGCTCATGCAGATGCGAAAGCACTTGCACCGATTATGGGCGCTAATGATACGTATTTATTTATGCTCGCGGTCGCTGTTGTTGCGTTTGTGCTTATTTTATTCGTTCCAGCAGAAAAGAAAAAACGACAACGGGAAGTTTAACACTCGACTAAATAAAAAAAGGAGAAATCGCCATCCACGCGATTTCTCCTTTTTTTAATAAATAGCAGTTACAATAATACTCGCTACAATAATAATAAAGCCGACGACACTAATAGCGCCCATCATTTTATTTTTGACGCGGAATTGATTTAGCACAACAATTAATAATACGAGCGCTAATACAAGCTGCCCCCACATTGGCAAATTAAAGCCTTTTTGCAACATGAAAAAGGACACGACGATATAGAGCGTTAGCGCGCCCATTAACACCAACCCTATTGATTGAAATAACTTCATTGGAAACCTCCCTTACCAGTAATTATTCTACGGATAACTCCGGGAAATGTTTCATAATTAATTTAGGCTAGTTGTTGTCGCTTTAAAAAAGAAAGCATGCCGAAAAGAGCAAGAAAATAAACCGCGATAAAGCCATAGATAAACACATTAAAAATCGGAAACAGTGCTTCGGCATGATGGAGCGGCCAGAAATACGTGAACAGTTGAAGCAATGTGTAAAATAGCATCAATGCCAAAGCTGTAGTGAGCCATGCATTGGTCGTATAATTTAAAATTCGATACAAATAAACGGCTGTGCCAATGAGCAACACACCATTTATTATACCGATAAACAGAAGTGTATATGTGAGGTCTAGCTCAAATAGGCGACTTAATCGGTACACATTGATGAATAGCTCTACAATTATAAATGCGGTAAGTGCCGCGATACTACTCGTCCATAAAGATTTTATTGTAATTCCCCCTACTTTGAAAATAATTTATTCATTTGTTCTCTATCATAATCCAATAACCAATCATTAAATGTTTCGTAAATTGGTCGCAGCGTCTGCAGTGTAGTGGCTACGATATCACAGCCCTGGTCATCATACACATAAAACACTGTTTTTTTCGTTTTATTTACAAAGTAGACGCGCTGATGAACGCTTGGTTTCATACCTAAATCCTGATTACAAATTGCCTTAATCAAGGCATGATAGCGAATATCCTGCTTTTTACAATGTAATGCGAAGCGATATGTAGTTAACTCTTCTTCATCTAGCCTTTGTATCACTTCATGCTGCAAATGATAAAGCAGTGATTTAGACTTTATATACTTTGAAAAAACGCCTATTTTTTTATCTTCATCATGATCAACAATTAACAGCAATTCATCGGTGTTATCATGTAGTGCTTCAAAAAGCGTAAGAGCCTTCTCGTAAACTCGTGGTAAATAAGTGCTCTCTCTAAAAGAGCCTTCTCCTAATTCCACACGTAATGCCTTATCATTCCGATAAAACATCGGTCGCTCGAATATAATCTCTGGCAATTCCTGCTGTAAAAAAGATGTACTCCCCATCTACTCAACCCTTCCAGTAAAAAATAGCATCCCATATTAAATAATCTTTTGGCTTACGAAAAATAGTTGGGATTTTTGCTTTAAAAGGTAATGCCTTGTCGACATCTTCCTTATGTAAAATCGTCAAGTGATATTTCATGAACAAGCGCTCTAGTTTTTGCGCTAATTGTTGAAGTGACGTTGTTTCAAGTTCTAGCTGTTGCGGATGACTTAAAAACGTATAGCTACTAGTCTCTTCTTCGCCGTCCTCATCATAACAGCTCGTCTCTTCAGCTTGTCCGATGACAATGACCGGTGCGAGGCGGCTCACTAAGACATGTAATCCTTTGATTGTCACTTCATTTCCCTCTATTAGTTGATGCTCTTTTTCATAGCAAAGTAGCTGGATATACGAGGCATAGCCACTATCAAAATGGTCACTCGCAAGTCGACATTGGATATGCTGTCGCTTCATTTCTTCTTGAATCGGTTTTAAATAATTTATAAGTACCTGCTCTTCTGGTGTATCATATGGATACCTATCCCCTACAACTTCGCCACGAATCAATGCTTTTAACTGCGCTTCTGTAAACATTTCACCAACCCCTTTATTTTCCATTATATAAAAAAGAGACTACGTTTTCACGTAATCTCCCAGATTATTGCATTACGCGCTCTAAGCCCATAATGCGATACAGTTTGTCCATGTCGACGGCTTGCTCAAAATGCTCAGCCGCAATATTATACGCCTGCTCGCGCAGTTCTTTTTCTGATTGAACTTCCTCTGATAGCGGTGCGAGTCCCTTTTGGGTACGCCATGTATTCACTAGCTCACGTGTAAAGGCGCGATTATGGAAGATTCCATGGAAATACGTGCCTAGCACATGCTCACAAACGGCACCATCTGTTCGTCCATTGTCTAATAATAAAAATGGTGCACAATCTGCAGTGCGCTCCGTACGTCCTAGATGAATTTCATAACCGGTTAAGATGTCCTCTGTACCATAGCGTGTGCCGGACATTTGAACGGTTCGTTTTTCACCGACAAATGTCGTCGTAATCGGCAATAATGCGAGTCCAAGCTCGTCCCGACCATCGCCTTCAATAGCATGTGGGTCAAGCAACTGCTCACCTAGCATTTGATAGCCGCCGCAAATGCCAATGACTGGCTTCGACTGACGTGCATGCTGTAATACGCATGCATCAAGGTCCGTTTCACGTAGCCAGCGTAAATCGTCAATCGTGCTTTTCGTGCCGGGTAAAATGACGACATCTGGCTTTCCAAAGTCCGCAGTAGTTTTCACAAAGCGTACGCCAACACCCGGCTCATCCATCAGTGGATCTATATCGGTAAAGTTTGAAATACGCGGTAGCTGAATGACCGCCACATCAATCGCGAATTCATCCCGCTTCGGCTTTTTAAAACGTAGTGCCGATAAGGCGAGCGAATCCTCTGCTTCAATTTGAACATTCATATACGGTACAACACCTAAAACCGGAATGCCTGTATAGTCCTCCAGCCACACGAGCCCATCATCAAGCAGTTCTTTCATGCCGCGAAATTTATTAATAATAATGCCCTTTACGCGTGCACGTTCGTCGTCATCTAAAAGTGCCAATGTGCCGACAATCGACGCAAACACACCGCCTCGGTCAATATCAGCTACAAGCAACACATCGGCATCCGCCGCATGCGCCATTTTCATATTCGCAATATCTCGCGCCTTTAAGTTTATTTCCGCAGGACTCCCTGCTCCTTCAAGGACGATAACATCATACTGCTCCTTGAGACGTTGAATCGCAGCCTCTGCAATCGGAAGGGCCTCATCGACAAATTTATGACGATAATCACGCGCCGTCATATCTAAATGATGCTTGCCATGGACGATAATTTCTGACATCATATCATGCTTTGGCTTTAATAAAATCGGGTTCATATCCGTTGTTGCATCGACGCGCGCTGCTTCCGCCTGCACCCCTTGCGCACGTCCGATTTCGCCACCACTTGTCGTCACAAATGAATTCAGTGCCATGTTTTGTGATTTAAACGGTGCGACGCGAAATCCTGCATTCGAAAAATGCCGACAAAGCGCTGTCGCTAGCATACTTTTCCCGACATCTGATGACGTTCCTTGAATCATAACCGCCTTTGCTTTCACCTGAATTCCCCCTTAGAATTCGAGCCCTTTTACTGCCGGAATGCCTTCTTCATAATAATGCTTCGTTGCATCAATCGTTGATACAAGATCTGCTAAATCAATCAGCTCCTGCTTCGCACTACGCCCTGTGACAACTAAATGCATCGATGCCGGGCGATTTCGAATCGCCTCAACAACTTCCGCAAGTGGTAGCACGTCGTCTACTGGGAATTTTGAAATAGCTAGTGCATTATTGAGCTCATCTAATACGAGTAAATCAATTGATTCATCCGCAAGCTTTTCCTTTGTAATGGCCCATGCTTTTTGTAGCGCCTCGCGATGCTCCTCAGGCGTTTTCGTCCATGTAAAGCCAATGCCCATCTGCTTCATGTCAACACCGAGTTTTTGTAGCGCAAGTTGCTCTCCGTATGTACGCTGTGGATTTTTAATAAATTGTAAATACTCCACATGTAGGCCTCGTCCAATAGCGCGTAATGTCACGCCAAGTGAAGCCGTTGTTTTCCCTTTGCCATCACCAGTATACAATAAAAATAAGCCGCGTCTTACAGCCATGTCGTTTTCTCCTCAAATGGCGTACGCTTCGTTACGTTTACTTCTTCATCCGCTGGGTAACCAATGAAAATTGTGCCGATCACTTTTTCATCATTCGCCGCACCAATAAATTCGGGTAGACGTGCATCATGCACAAGCCCAACGCCGCGTGTGCGCCATACAAAGCCAAGTCCTAATTCGCGCGCTGCTAGCCACATCGCATGTATGGCACAGCTTGTCGCGAAAATATCATCCTCGGTCGCATCCGCATCCCCTGCTACTTGCTTCGCTGTCACAACGATAACGGTCGGTGTTGTTAACACAACTTTCATTGAACTTTCAACAAGATGTGGCTTCGTTGGAAAACGTTCTTCTAAATAAGCTGTAGCTAATGCTTCATATGCTTTTTTCTTTTCCGCACCAAGCACGTAAAAATGCCAAGGCTCACGTAAACGGTCCGTTGGGGCATACGTTGCTACATCTAATAATTGTTCGATTTTTTCTTTTTCAACAGGACGGTCCTCGTAATTACGAATGGCACGACGCTGTTTAATTTCCTGAATGATTGACATATTGTGCTTCCTCCTCGACCCAGGCAAGTGTGTCATGTAGACTCGCAACCTCACCGACAAGTACCATTGCTGGGTTTTTAATTTGTTGTGTTACTGCCTCGTCAGCAATTGTTTCTAGTGTGGCGGTAATTGTACGCTGCTGGGCAGTCGTACCTTTTTCAATAATCGCAACCGGCGTTGTACGCGGGCGACCATATGTCATTAATTGGTCTGCAATATAGCGCAAGTTTCCAACGCCCATATAAAAAGCTAATGTATCAATACCTGTGGCGATGTGCTCCCATTTAATCGTATCTTGGCCCTTTGAATCGCGGCCATGCCCCGTAATAATCGCAAAGCTTGAGGCCATTTCACGATGCGTCACCGAAATGCCCGCATAAGCTGGCGCTGCAATCCCGGCCGTAATACCAGGCACTACTTCATAGCGAATACCTGCCGCACGTAATACTTCCGCTTCCTCAGCACCGCGCCCAAAAACAAATGGATCGCCGCCTTTTAGACGGGTCACGGTTTTACCTTCTTTTGCCTTTTCAACGAGTAATTGATGAATTTCCTCTTGAATAAAATGATGACGTCCAGGTTCCTTACCACAATAAATAAGCTCAGCATCTGGCTTCGCCTGTGCTAATAACTCCTTATTGACAAGGCGGTCATATGCAATAACATCTGCCTGTTGAATGCATTCTAAACCTTTGACCGTAATTAATTTTGGATCCCCTGGACCTGCGCCAACTAAATAAACTATTCCGTACATGTCTTACTCCCCTTTTACGCAGGCACGAACAAAGCGCGCTGCAACTTCTGGATTTGAAGCAAAGTGGAAATGCGTATAACCAGCGACGATATTCCCCTGCATATAGCCTTCCCCCTTCGCCTTAAATCGACTTTTTGTGTCATAAGCAAATTGCTCTGGCCCTTGCTCATACGTTGAATAATGGAATTCATGCCCCTTCGCAAGCATCCCCTCGTCTAATAAGAAGTTGTCCTTTTTACCAAAAATCTCACGATAACCGAGCGCTACACGTTTGCCCTGCATTTTGGTGACACCTGGAATCGCGCCAACCATATCAAAACGGGCACCATCTAATGTCTCAATGGCCTCCGTTAAATACATAAAGCCACCGCACTCTGCAAATACAGGCTTATCCGCGGCAATAAAGGAGCGAATCGATTCTTTCGCTTGTGTAGTAGTAGCTAAAATATTCGCAAATTCCTCTGGGAACCCTCCACCGATATAAAGACCATCCGCTTCTGCTGGTACCTCTTCATTTGCAAGCGGTGAGAAGTAGGCGATATTCGCGCCATTTGCTTGCAGTAACTCGATATTTTCCTCGTAATAGAAGTTAAAGGCCGCATCATGCGCAACCGCTATCGTACAGCAAGCCGCCTTTTTTTCATCAAAAATCGATGTTGGAACCGTTAATTCCGGTGCCTCTGTTAGTGCAAGTAGGGCATCAATATCAATCGTATCCGTCACAAGTGCCGCTAGGTCATCGAAGTAGCCTTGCATTTCCCCGCGTTCAAGCGCTGGAATGAGCCCTAAATGACGACTCGGCATATGCAGCTCACTATTTTTCTTTAAATAGCCAATGACCGGCACATCGCACTCCGCTTCAATGGCTGTTTTAACAATGTTAAAGTGACTTGCACTCCCGACCTGATTGGCGATAACAGCGACGATATTCGGCTTACCTGATAATAGCTGGAAGCCTTTTACGATGGCTGCTGCACTACGCGCCATTGCACCACAGTTGACGACTAAAACAACCGGTGTTTCTGTTATGACCGCAATGTCTGCTGTTGAGCCTACATTCGATAGTGGGTCCTTGCCATCATAAAAGCCCATCACACCTTCAATAATGCCAACATCACTGTCCTGTGTCGCGCGGCGTACGATATCACGCACGACATCCGCTTCAAACATAAAGCTGTCGATATTGCGTGATGGACGCCCGGTTACTGCCTTATGAAATGATGGGTCGATGTAGTCGGGTCCACATTTAAATCCTTGTACACGTAATCCTTTCTTTTGCAATGCGGCCATTAAACCGATTGTCAGTGTCGTTTTTCCGACGCCACTATTCGTCCCTGCAATGACAAAACGCTTCATGCGGTCCCCTCCTTAAAATAAAATTTCTGCAACAGAAATGGTTGTATTCCCTGATTTTTTCTTCACGAGTAGGAGCTCATCATTGCCACTATAAAGTCGTACTGCTGGCTCACTCACGCCGTAAACTCCTGTGTATTTAAAGACGGTATCGGAAGGATCGGTCACAAGCTGGCTGTTTAACTCATCCTTTGTATACCATTTAAATTGCCAATCATATTTTGATGTAATGTCGTGGAAGCATGGCTCATCACGTTTTAGCTCAAATGTGACAAGTGCTTTGACGCTTTTAATCGATAATCCAAGTTCCTGTAAGGTTTCCTTGATCACGGCATCGACTTCCTCCGCCGATGTACCACGATTACAGCCCATACCAATGACGAGTGATTTCGGGCGATAAATAACATGATTTTCAACTAAGTCGTCCTCGTTCAGTAAACGATGACTAATGATCAGTGCCGCATCTGGTTTTGCGGCCATAGCGCTTTCAAGTGACGCATATTCTACTAAGCTCGGCGGCATCGGGGCATCGTGCATCCACCAATTTTTCTCACCCGCTTCTTGTACAATTGCGACATGCTCTTCATTCACAACAGCGGCTGATACAGGCGTTAACTTCTCTGCCGAATCCCACTGCCAGCCAAATTTTGCACCGAATAAATCAACGGGAATCGTTTTTTGTACATCCGAAGCCGTTGTAATAACCGCATTGGCGCCAAGTGCATCTGCTACGGTATGAGTCAGTGCATTAGCACCGCCTAAGTGACCCGACAGCATACTAATGACATTGTCACCGCGGTCATCAATGACCACAACCGCCGGGTCAACCTTTTTATCAACAAGAAGCGGCGCAATCATACGTACGACCGCACCAAGTGAAATAATCGTAATGATGCCATCATAATGTTTAAAAAGTGCCGGAAAAAGCATACGTACACTGTTTTTAAACAGCTGCACATTATGCTCACGCTCATCACCGCGCTCAAATTTACTCATATAATAAACATCTGTATTTGGAAAATTAGCATGCAAACGACGTGCAATGTCGACACCATGCTTTGTAATCGCTACGACCGCATATTGGTGCTTCACCTCAATCGGCGCTAGGACGTCTTCTTGTAGTTCGATGACCATTACTCTGTCACCGCTTTACGGAAGCCATGTGTAAATGTTTTATCATATAATTTCGAACGATAATCTTTTTCGTGGATGTTTGGATCAAGTGCCCAGCCCGCTAAAATCATCGCATGTTTACGAATGCCGTTTTTACGCATATCTTCGTCTAAGTTAATGAGCGTTGTCCGCACGATTTTTTGGTTGGGCCATGTAGCACGTTGCACAACGGCAATCGGTGTATCATCGCTCCAACCAGCTGCTTGCAATTCTTTGACGATTTTTTTCGTTAAAGTGGCACTTAAGAACAACGCAATCGTACAATGATGGCTTGCTAAGTCTTTTAATTTTTCCATTTCAGGGACAGGCGTACGCCCTTCTGCACGCGTTAAAATAAGCGTTTGTGTCAGGTCTGGAATTGTTAATTCAGCACCCACTGCAGCTGCTGAAGCGAATACCGAGCTAACGCCTGGAATGATTTCGCATGTAATATCATGCTGTTTTAAAATCGCCATTTGTTCCATAATAGCGCCGTACATTGCCGGGTCACCCGTGTGCACACGTGCTACGACTTTGCCGTCATTAACACGGTCGACGATGGCTTGTACCATTTCATCTAAATGCATGCCCGCTGTTTTCACGACTTCCGCTTCTGGCTTTGCTTTTGCGATTAATTCTTGATTAACAAGTGAATCGGTATACATGACGACATCTGCCGTTTGAATCATTTTTAAGCCTTTGACTGTTACTAAATCTGGATCCCCAGGGCCAGCACCTACGATATAAATTTTCTTCATTATTTACGCACCACCATTAATGTTAAGTATTCAAGCTCGACACCATCAAGCTCAGATGTTTTCCAAATGACTTCCTCATCAGACGTTACTTTTGTCACCACATGTGCTTTTTCTAGTAAATCTAAGTCACGTAACACACGTAACATTAAATCAATGACTTTTGCGACTTTAATGAACACAACGGCATCATGGTCTTCGATTGCTTTACGCATTTGGTCGTAATCATCCACTGCTGGAATCATCGCAATATGGTCATCGCCGTCACCTAGCGCAATGCCTAGACGAGAGGCCGAGCCATTGAATGATGAAATCCCCGGCACCATTTTAATATCAACTTCTGGGTGACGCTCCTTCATCAAGTTCATTAAGTGAATGAATGTGCTATAAAGCATCGGGTCACCCTCTGTCACGAAGGCCACATCATTTCCAGCCGCAATGCGCGCATATACCTCATCGACTGCCTTATTCCACTCGCGGTCCAATGTTTCCTGATGCTTTGTCATCGGGAATACAAGGCCTAGCATTTCTTTATCCATGCCACTGACGTACACATCAACGATGCGCTGTGCATAGCTTTTTTTGCCCTTCATCTTTTTAGGATACGCAATGACCGGTGATTCTTTCATAATGCGGAATGCTTTTACGGTAATTAATTCTGGATCCCCAGGTCCTACCCCTAAGCCGTACAATGTTGCCATGTTAAATTTCCTCCCTAACTGCTGTAATAATGTATATTGGATTTAATGGCACAAAGCGTGTCATATTTAAAATTGGTTTGCTGCGAGAAATTTGCGCTTGAATAATCGATACAGTAAGCCCTAATTCTTTAAATGTTTCAACAGCTTTTGCTAAGTTTTCAATCGTTGCTGCATTTAAAACGATGCGTCCACCTTCATTTAAACGGCCCGCAATCGTCGCGAGTAAATCTTTCATATTGCCGCCTGTACCGCCAAGGAATACGGCATCTGGATTTGGAAATTCATCCAAACGCTCCGGTGCCTTGCCATGAATAGCGGTCATATCCACGCGGAATTTGCGCTGATTTTCTAAACAATTGGCTAAGTCAGGCTCATTCTTTTCAATAGCATACACCGCACCGTTTTTCGCGATGCGTCCGGCTTCAATGCCCATCGACCCTGTGCACGTACCAATATCCCACACAATCGAATCCTCTTTGACATTTAGCTGCTGAATCGACAACACACGAATTTCCTTTTTCGTAATCAAGCCTTTATCGGGCTTACGCTGTGAAAATTCCTCATCCTCAATGCCAAGTGGCCAAACTTTCGGCGCTTCTGTGGCGTGTAAAATAACGACATTTAGCGGTGAAAATTCGGCTGTACGCATGTCCTCTAATGAAAAATGGCGACAGCGCTCATCGGCCCCCTCTAAATTTTCTGCCACAAAGGCGCGGTATTCATGAAAGCCAAAATCAAGTAAATAATCGGCAATGGCATTGGGTGTATTGATGTCATCTGTCAGCAGCGCAACTTTTTTCTCACCATTTATTTTTTGTGCGAGGCCTTTTATTGACCGGCCATGTAAGCTCACAACTTTGGCGTCTTGCCATGACAATTGATGACGCGCAAACGCTAATTGAACCGAACTTAAATGCGGGTATACCTCTAGTGTCATTTTTGATGCAAGATAGTTGCCAATGCCGTAAAATAATGGGTCACCTGACGCTAAAATGACGATATTTCCCTGTGACGCTAAAATGTCTGCGACGACCTTTTTTAGCCCGCCTTTAATAACAATTTTCTTGCCGTTATATGTATCGAAGAAGGCGAGAACACGCTCTCCTGCGACTAACACATCACTGTCTTCGATGAATTGTTTCTTTTCTGTGCTTAATGAATCGACACCACTATCCCCGATGCCAATCAATTTGATCGATGTTGTCAATGTTCTCAGCCCTTCCTAGTTGTTCGCCCTTCATGGAATAAATAAAGGTACTTAATTCGATGCCGCCACCGGTATGATGAATCGCCGAGTAACAGCATGCCTCACATAAATGATTGAAAAAGATATCATAGCCATGCTCGGACATAATTTCACCAACATGTGAGGCCGTATTTGCCGCGCGTACTTCGTCTTGCAAATTCTCTGGTACTCCAACATCGCCTGCAAGCTCTGCAAGGAAGTTAAAGTCAATCGGCGCGCTTTTTGAATGCACCATCATGACACCCTGTGCGACTTTTGAAAATTTCCCCATCATGCCAACGAGCGTTACTTTTTTAATGTCATGCTTTTTACAATGCTTCAGTGCATGTCCTACAAAATCGCCCATTTCAATAAAGCATTCCTCTGCAAGCTCCGGAAACAGCGCCATCGCATAGCGTTCACTACGCCCACCAGTTGTCAGCACTAAATGTTGCTGACCGGCAGCATGTGCCACGCTGACCGCTTCGGAAATACTCGCCATATACGCAGCGCTTGAAAATGGTACGACGGTGCCACGCGTGCCTAAAATCGAAATGCCGCCTAGAATTCCTAGACGTCCATTCAGTGTTTTCTTCGCCAATTCCTCTCCTGCCGGAACAGAAATGACGACCTTCACCCCACGCTTCACACCAAATTGTGCAAGTGTTTCATTTACGACTTCATGTAGCATCTTTCGTGGTACTGGATTGATGGCTGCCTCCCCTACAGGCACCGGTAAACCAGGCTTTGTGACACGCCCTACACCGATGCCACCATCTAGTACAACGTCTTCCCCATCGATAAACGATACGGTCGATTCGATAAGTGCTAAATGCGTCACATCCGGGTCATCGCCCGCATCTTTAATTGTGCCGCATCGCACCGCATCCCCAACATGTACGGTATGTTCCATCGTAAATGTCGCATACTTGCCGACCGGTAAAAAAATAGTTACCGTTTCTTGCTCCTCGCCCGTCAGTAGTGCAATAAGTGCGGCCTTTGTGGTGGCCGTTGCACAGGCGCCGGTCGTATACCCCGAGCGCATATCTTTCGGGTCTTTTTTCTTTCGTTTCTCCACGCTAGTCTTGACGATCCGCCATAATCGAAATCGCATTTAGCGCTGCAACAGTTACCGTACTACCGCCTTTACGCCCTACATTTGTAATGAATGGTACTTCTGTTACTTTCGCAAGCTCTTCTTTTGACTCAGCCGCTGATACGAAACCAACCGGCATCCCAATAATTAAGTCTGGTTTTGCGATGCCTTCACGAATTAAACGAATCAGTTCAAGTAAAGCAGTTGGCGCATTCCCAATGGCATAAATACCACCTTCATGTAAGCGAGCCGCTTTTTGCATCGAAATAATCGCACGCGTTGTATTATGCTCTTTCGCCATTTTTGATACGTCCTCATCGGCGATATGACAGAATAAGTCGCCGCCATGTTTTTGGAATCGTTTACGTCCTGAGCCACTTTGAATCATTTGCACATCAGCAATAACCGGACGACCTGCACGAATTGATTCCACACCTGCACGAATCGCATCCGGATGTAAAATTACACTTTTTCCTAATTCAAAATCCGCTGAAGCATGGACGATACGGCGAATAATTGACCATTCATCGTCATTGTAATCATGTGGACCATACTCTTCTAAAATCGTTTCAAAGCTATAGTCATAAATACGGTTTGGCTCAACTGTAAGCGGTGTAAAATCCGTATTGAAGTTATCGGTATTGATAAATAATTCTTTTTGCTCTGTATCATTTGTCATGTAAAATTCCCCCTATAAATTGTTCGACTGCTTCAAATGTGTCGAATGCATTGTCATATTGAATTTTCGGTCGTGTAATGAGTACAACCTCGATGCCTAAATCAAGCGCCGCCGTAATTTTTTCATCTACGGAGCCAGCTTTTCCGCTTTCCTTCGTAATCATTAGCGTCGTGTCAAACTGCTTATATAGCGCCTCATTCAGCTCACGAGAAAACGGTCCTTGCATCGCAATAATATTTTTTTGTTCAACGCCAAGTGCGGCGCATTTTTCCATATTGTCTAGACGCGGTAGCATACGCGCAATCATGCGAATACCGTCAACACCAACTAATTTATCTGCAAAAATTTGCAACGTCTTACTGCCTGTTAGTAGCATAACGTTCCCCTTACGAGCGAGTGCGACATCTGCCGCTTGTTCATACGTTTCAACCGCTGTAATGAGTGGATTTGTAAAATCCTCTGATGTACGCTCATAGCGGCAATACGGTACATCCGCTAACTTCGCAGCTTCCTGCGCATTTTTTGACGCCTCTTCTGCAAATGGATGGCTCGCATCAACGATCATGTCGTCACCGCGTTCTTTCACCTTTGCGGCCATTTCCTCAGCTGTTAAACGCCCAACAAAGGTAGGAATGCCTTCATCTGTTAAGCTTTTCGCCGCCGAATCGGTCACGACGGTTGCAAGCACATCATAGTGTGCAGCTAGACGAACAGCGAGTGCACGAGCATCACTTGTTCCAGCTAAAAATAACATACGCTTTATCTCCTAATCTCCGCATGGTGCAGGAGCAATTTTAATTTTCGGTGCAATATCCTGATAGACAAAGTTGCCTAGTTTCTTCACGCGTTTGAAATATTTAAATAATCGTTCATTTGGATGCGCATTCTCTTTATATTCCGCCACAAGCCCTTCTACCATTGGCACAAGCTGCTCTTTTGATAAGCCTTCGACAACGGGCTGACCAGGATGCGCGGTACGACCAACTGGCTTCGCGCCGATAAAGACATCAAAGGCCCCTTTACGGTAGACAATCCCAATGTCATCCATCACCGCGCGGTAACATGCCATCCCACAGCCATTAAAGCCAATATTTAATTCCTTCGGTAAATTCATACCGCCAAGAACGCTGTGTAGCTCCTCTGCATATGGAATTGAATCCGCCTTTTCACCATCACAGAAATCACACGCTTTAATACGTGCCACGTCGCCGTATGGTGAAACTAGTAAGCCTGATTCCTTCAAACGGTCCGTAATAAGCTCAGGGGCCGTCGTTGGAATGCGCAAAATGAATTCATGCTCTGGCGTATATTCCATCGTGCCTTTTTCACCGACAACATCTGCGAGTGTCATCATTTGCTGTGGCGTAATTTTTTTATTAGCCACACCTGGACTAACGGCTAATTCAAAAATCGATTCCATTTTCTGATGCACATAGTGCTTTGGCTCAAAAACCTCGACACCTAAGCAACCAAGTGCCTCCTCCGCTAAAGATAGGGCCGACTCGGCAGGCTTTAATGGCTCAGGCTTTTTTTCTGGTGCAGGTGCTACGGGCTCATAAGAACGCCCTGTCTCCTGATCCATTGCCCATGGTTCTGCTTCCTTCTTCAAGCGCTGATGCGGCTTAAGCGGTTGCTTTTCTTCGCCTAGTGTATATTTCTTTTGATAGCCACGAGGCGTAATCATTTTATTATCATAGAAAAATGTTGATGAATTCCCGATAACAACGGTTGTCAACATGCCAATGTCATGCGTCAGCATTTCCGATAAGGTCGTCATCGTAATATGCTGTGAATCACGATACGCACTTTTTACCAGGCCAACTGGTGTATCCGGATGACGATATTCAAGTAAAATACGCTGTGCTTCAACGATTTGGCGCGTACGACGACCACTTTTCGGGTTGTACAGTGCAATAACGAAATCCGCCATTGCGGCTGCTTCAATTCGTTTTGAAATTAAATCCCATGGTGTTAAGTGGTCACTCAAGCTAATCGTACATGAGTCATGCATGACCGGTGCACCAAGTAACGATGCACATGAGTTGATTGCCGAAATACCTGGCACGATTTCAACCGGTATACCCGTTTCTTCCGTCCAGCCCTTTTCGATTAACACTTCATACACAAGCCCTGCCATACCATATACACCCGCATCACCACTTGAAATAACGGATACGATTTCGCCGGCCTCTGCTTGCTTCACCGCTTCCTGTGCACGTGATACTTCCTCCGTCATCCCTGTACTGACAACTGCTTTTGCTGTAATTAAATCTTTGATTAAATCGACATACGTTTTGTACCCGATCACCACATCACTCATTTTCAGTACATCGACTGCACGATTCGTAATATGTTGAAAGTCCCCTGGTCCAAACCCGACGACGAATAATTTACCCTGTGCCATGCTACTTCCTCCATTTCTTGTCACTCACAACTCCCCATTCGGACAATGAAGACAACAAAAAAAGCCTTCTATTCCGGAGAATAAAAGGCTGAACATACTGAAAATTTGCAAATTTAAAAAATACTGCAAATAAAGTTTGTCCAAAAGCTTCTCCCTCCGAAAAGTTTTGTCCGATTTTAAAAGCAGGTTTCCTGACTCAAGTGTCTATGACGTCATCCCTTCTCAGCTTTAGCCAATGGATTTGATGACCTCAACACTCTTACAGTAGCGGGGGCTGTAATGGCTTCTCACCATTTTCCCTATTATCCTCACAACGAGGCACTTCTAAAATGTATCGTTAGTATTTAGTTTTTAAAAAATCTTGTTTTCATCATATCGGTAATTATCTTACTTTTCAAATCTTTTTTTACTATGATGTTATAGTACAAAAGAAAATTCACATAAATCGCTTGAAATTACAGCGTTTTCTCTGTATTGATACAGTTTTTTTAATTTCAAATAAATTGAAATAAAAATTGTTATTGGCAAATTTCCACGACAATGATAAGCTATTTTACGAAATGTCGAAAAATTATATACAATTTTACGGTGCGGATAATCAATTATTCGCTTAAAAGGGAAACTTGTGAAAAACAAGTGCTGTCCCGCAACTGTGATGCTGAGTTTCATTGCGTATGCCACTGTCTAGACGATGGGAAGGTGTAATGAAATGTTGACGCGAAGCCAGGAGACCTGCCGTAAAATCAATTCGGCCTACGAGGATAGGTGTACGAAAGACAAACTTACGATGAATGCTGTCTTTTTGTGCCTATTTCCGTTATGGAGATAGGCTTTTTTCGTACATTCCTCTACTTTTATAAGGAGGATTTCGCATGAAAAAATTATTAAAATTAATGTACTTCGCGCCCATTTTACTGCTCGTACCAACGCGGGCGAATGCGATGCACATTATGGAAGGGTTTTTACCAGTCGAATGGGCCATCTTTTGGTGGGTACTCGCGCTACCATTCATTATTTTAGGGATTCGTTCAATCACGAAAACGATTAAAGAGCATCCCGAAACAAAAATGATGCTTGGTTTATCTGGCGCGTTTGCATTCGTCTTATCTGCACTAAAAATACCATCTGTGACAGGAAGTTGTTCACATCCAACAGGTGTGGGCCTTGGTACGGTATTATTCGGACCGCTTGCGATGAGTGTTGTCGGCTCTATCGTTCTACTATTCCAAGCACTTTTACTTGCGCATGGTGGCCTGACAACACTTGGCGCCAATGCTTTTTCAATGGCAGTCGCTGGTCCAATCATTGCGTGGTATGTTTTTAAAGGCGCACAAAAAGTTGGTTGGTCGTTCTCTGTTGCGGTCTTTTTAGCAGCGATGCTTGGTGACCTCGGTACATATGTAGTGACATCCTTCCAATTAGCACTTGCCTTCCCAGCTGAGTCTGGTGGTATTTTCGCATCATTCGGTAAATTTGCGAGCATTTTCGCCTTCACACAAATTCCACTTGCGATTAGCGAAGGATTATTAACCGTTGTTGTCATGAACTTCTTACGTAAATACAATATTGCTGAATTAAAAGCATTAAATATTTTCAAAAAAAATAAGGAGGCGGCATAATGTTCAAAAAAAATCTCTTATTAATCGCCATCGTTATTATTTTAGCCATTGTGCCACTATTCCTTCAAAAAGGCGCTGAGTTTGGTGGCGCTGATGGTGAAGCGGAAGCGGCCATTACTGAAATCAACAAAGATTATGAGCCATGGTTTTCAAGCCTTTGGGAACCACCAAGTGGCGAAATTGAAAGTTTATTATTTGCACTACAAGCGGCAATTGGTGCAGGATTTATCGGTTACTTCTGCGGTTTAATGCGCGGACGCTCAAAAAAAGTGGACAAGGATCTGCATGATTCCCATTGATCAATACGCCTACGTTAATCGTTTAGCGACGGTGCATCCACTCGAAAAAATGGCCTTTTCATTTGTATTTTTATTATTTGCCATTTCAACAAAAGATGTGCTGATTTCACTCATTACGTTTTTCGTAATGAGTGTTTTCATTTTAATTGCCGCAAAAATTCCGCTAATAACGTATCTTAAACTGCTCCTTCTACCCGGCTTCTTCTTATTATCGAGCCTTGCAGGAATTTTAATTTCTTTTACAACCGCCACTCATTTACCGAGCCATGTTGCGGATTGGACCGTCTTTGGTGTGACGATTTTCATCGGCACCGCAAGTATTCATACGGCCTATCATTTATTTTTTTCAGTGCTCGCAAGCATTAGTTGTTTGTATTTTTTAACGCTGACGACACCCATTACCGCCATTACCTATGCGATGCGAAAACTAAAATTCCCAATTGTATTTGTTGATTTATGTGAATTAACGTACCGTTTTATTTTCGTGTTCTTAGCGAGTATGCAGCGCATTTATCAGGCACAGCAGTCACGTCTCGGCTATCAAAATAAGAAGCGATGGATTCAGTCAATTGGCTTTTTAATTACTTCGATGTTTAAGGATGTCTTCAAGCGTGCGCATGAGCTCAACAATGCGATGCAGGCGCGCTGTTATGATGATACAATCACCGATACATTGTATGGCTATAGTGTATGTCGTCGTAATTGGTACGGTGTTGCCGCTTGTCTATGCGGTTTATTTATTATTTACTTCATATTAGGAGGGCTTCTTACATGACGATTTCTTTTCAGCACGTCACTTTTCAATACGCAGACGGGACGACCGCATTACATGACTTATCCCTCGACATTCCAACGGGGAAAAAAATCGCCCTTCTTGGCAATAACGGTGCCGGGAAATCGACTCTTTTTCAGCATATGAATGGCCTTTTACAGCCAACAAATGGCACCGTTTTATACAACGACGTGCCGCTAAACTATAAACGTAAAGGCCTGCAAACATTACGCCAAAAAGTGGGCATCGTCTTTCAAGACCCCGACTCGCAGCTCTTTTCTGGTACGGTTGAGCAGGATATCGCCTTTGGACCAACCAATCTTGGCTGGGATAAGAAAATCGTTAAACAAAAGGTCGATGCTGTTATTGATCTTCTTGAAATTGAAGCCTTGCGCAAAAAGCCCCTTCATTTTCTAAGTCTCGGCCAGAAAAAACGCGTGGCCATTGCGGGTGTTCTAGCAATGGAGCCAGAATTGATGATTTTGGATGAGCCCTCTGCTGGACTTGATGGCTATTATACACAGCAAATCATGCAGATTTTATCGACACTGCACACGCCTGAGCGCACGATTATTTTATCGACACATGATGTGAATTTTGCCTATGAATGGGCAGATGAAATTATTGTCGTCAGTGATGGCCAGCTGCTTTATCAAGGGGACCCAGTTCATTTATTCAAGCATGATACGATTTTAAAAAAGGCCCATCTCGACACACCGTGGCTTTTTGAAACGACGATGGCCTTAATTCAAAAACAGATTATCAAGCCACTCGAACACTTCCCGCGCTCAAAGGAGGCTCTTTTTGAGCTGTTACCAACAGGGCGCGCAGTGCAATTCATCTAAAATTGGGGTATAGGATACTGAGGTGATGGCCGCATGAAAAAACTATTCGCAATTGCACTGATGATTCCTATTCTCACAGGCTGTACGACCACGCCAACTGAAACACCCACGCCTACAAACCAAAAGCTGACTTGGTATGATAGCCGCGAGGAAGCGCTCCTTAAAGGCTTAAAAAAAGAAGGCACACGGAAGGAAAATATTTTAGAGACAAAGCAATTTGGCGATGAGCAACTCATTATTTATCACGCCACAACTACACAGGGTGAAGGCATTGGCGTCGCAGCGATGCAGCAAGAAAACGACGAAAAATTCGCGTGGACGCGTGTATCGAATAAGCTCACCGTTCGCTTTACAGATGGTCAGACCGCCAATAGTCAAACGACATTCCATAGCCCTGAAGGTGTGCATTATCGCCTGTATATCGGCATTATGCCTAAGGATAAAAAAACGGTTGTCATTAATGGTCGTTCAATCCGGCCTACTGTAGATATGGATACACGTATGTATTATCATATTAAAAAAGTGAAATAAAAAAACGGCTCCCTGTGAGCCGTTTTTTTATTCTAGTTGATTTCATTGATTATCATTTACCTCATTAAAGTATCCTAAAATAAGACTACTACAGGGCACTTAAAATGGAATTATCAAGTTCCCTACGATTATTCGATCGATTTCGAATAATTTGACTGAGTTATTTTTTATTTTTTGTAAACATATAAACAAAATTACATATTAACTAAATTACATTGGTAGCATGATACGTTCATTTAACGACCTTATAGTAGGTGTGCATTTTTGCATCCCCATTTCGTTCCTTTCAGTTTAATGAATTAAAAAAGAGGCTGGGACATAAGTAGAAATTCCAGTCTTTAATAGAGAAGGTGATGTCGAATTTGACATCACCTTCTCTATTTTTATGCGCAAATTGGGAATTAC